>CAMWQY010000347.1 GCA_947176355.1 uncultured Porphyromonadaceae bacterium | reverse complement strand
ATTCAGATGATAAAACATTTATGATATTATACTTTTAATTTGTCAAACTACTTAAAACATAAAGCGTCCAACGTAAAACAAATTTGTTCGTCTCGGAAATAATCACTATTTTTGCAGTATGGAAAAAGAGACGTTTTATCATGGATCGGGATCGCTGTTCCCGAAGTTTGACCTGTCGCACGCTTTGGAGGGTGACGGCAAGGTGAAGTTTGGATATGGAGTATATGTGACGTCATCATATCCTTCCGCCGCCCACTATTCAGGTGCGAATGATGATTGGACCGAACATTATGTCTATACGGTAAAGATTCCGGCAAAGCGAGAGGATAACTTTATCGCTTTCAAACAGCCTGTAATGCCTTCTATTATAGTCCGTACTGAAGAAAAGCTTGGAGAAGCTATACCTGATAAGGTAAGGGCAGATGGTAAGGATTTCCGAAAATTCCTTGCCAAGCGTTTTACTCCGAAAGGCGTAGTGGATAAGAAACTCGCCAACTTTGAGGGAGAACGCCAGGCATCCGCATTTCTTTCATCTATTGGTGTCGACTTCATCGAGTGGCCCTACAATTGGAAGAATCCGGCCCTTGGCAATAACCGTGCAGTGCTTGACGATTCGAAGGTAGAGATAGTCAGAGTTGACTCCGTCAGCCTTGACGATAAAAAGAAACTCGTTCCCGTCAGCGAGAAAAGAGTCAGATGAGTCTTTCTAACTATGTGAAAACGGTGTAGACTGTGAAAACGACGACAAGATTTAGCGTCGCGGCTGCAATCCGCGAGTATTATCCGCAGTATTGGTCGCGGGGCATTCAGTCGTATCCGGCTGATCAGTGCGCTCCTTTCAGTAAGGTATCCGGCACGTGGGGTATCTTTTCCAACTTTGCATCAACTCCGATAGAGATTGACGGCATCACGTATAAGAACAGCGAACAGCTGTTCCAGTGCCGGAAGTTTACTGATGAGGTAGCTCTCAGCGACATCCTTGGAGCAAACGGCATGACCATCAAGATGAAAGCCAAGAAATGGGAAAAGACGTGTCTTCGTCCAGACTGGGGACAGATGATAGTCGATGCCATGAAGTTTGCCATCCTAAAGAAGTATGAGCAGAGCGAGGAGTTCCGAACAGCTCTCGAGGCGAGCAAAGGACTCTTCATCGTCGAAGACCAGACCACCCTCCCTCGAAAGACTGCCAACACTTGGGGCGCCAAACTCATCGGCGACTGCTACGTCGGCCCAAACCTCATGGGACAGCTGCTTATGGAGCTGCGAGAAGAATTATGTGTATAACTTTATCTTATCTTATATGTTTTTAGAAGATCCAATTATCAGGAAAAGCCGAGACAAGATACAGGCAGCAATAAATAAGAAATTTCAAGACGATGGAACAAGGATATATGTTAATAACCATCTTTATGAGATTATTGAAATAATCTGTGATTTCTACGATAATAGGTCGGTAGACATTTATACATTACCTAATAAGGATGACTTGAAGATCCTTGGAATATTGAACACAAACGATATACATCTTAACAAAAAAGAATATCATTGCCTTAGAGGTGTGATACGGATTATTCTTAAAGAAAGATATCGTTCTCTTTTTGCTACATATCCTGAGGATCTTCCAGAAAGAATCAGTGCAAATTCTATATATGGTGAATATTCGTTTGATGATCTATTATGTCTCAACGATACAGACTTTGATTGTCTAAAGATGGAACTTAGAGCATCTGAGTCGGAGATGTTGCCCACTCTCAGGCAGATTGTTTCAGATATATCAGATTCTGAGGATGGCTTAAGATATCGTTATCATTCGTTTGATAATCTACCCTATACAAAAAGTCTTCGTCGTTATCAGAGATTAAGAATACTTGACATGATTATGGCTAGCGCAAGCGAACCATTAGATCTCAATACGATTCATAAAAAAATGCTTCGAATAGCAAGAGAAAATCGTATTGACAAAGAGACATTGTGGAAAGTTAACAGTTATGATGAATTTGGAAGAAGCGACTATAAGAGAAATGTTGAAAGCATATATAAGCATGATTTTTTAGCCTTGGCAGAATTGATTGCTCCTGCTGATAAGACAAACAAGCGACGTAAGGATGTTTACAAATTTGATGGTTTAGGAGGGAGGTGTTATCTTGAAAAAACAATGACAGCTTTTAAGTTGGTCATTCCGTCATCGTTGGCTGTGGTAATATATGAAGAATTTCTTCAAACAATAGGTCGTCTTGAAGATTTTAGATATTGGAAGGCTCCTCTAATCTATGCAATAGCAAGATTTGGAAAATATCACGAAAAACAAGCTTACCACATGGGAGCATATAATCCAGATAACATACGTAGCATGAAATATTACAAAACAGGATCAATGCTGGATTATAATAATGATTACTTCTATAGTCAAAAGGATTTTGAAAATCTATTTGATGAAAGTATCTTCGAATAATTCCGGATAAGACTGGTGAAAACATAGCCTGTATTGGGCGGTCTTGTATTCGTTTGAGTACTGCTTTTAATAAAATAGCATGATTTCAATGAAGATTTTTTCATTGAAATCATGTTTTTTTTGATTTTTACAAGTTCGTTAACTTTCTAATATGTAATTTTACGCCGTGAAAATCAGAAAAAGAAGTTCAGATTTTCCTATATCTATTATTATATTTGATATAACAAAATAATTAAAGAAAAATATATGGAACGAAGAAAAAAAATCCAAGTTATCTACCCCAACGGTAGATTAGATTGCCAGGAAACAGTCGCAGAGACTTATCGCAATGCGATTAAGTATATGGGACTTGAGAAAGTAAGAGCACTCGGTATCAAGCGTAACTTCATCAATATCGTCAGCACACGCGACGAGATGGAGCAGTCTACTGGTGTACATAAAGAAAACTTTTGCATATCTTATCTGAGCAAAAGCAATGAGTCAGGTATATGCACTGAGTTTTCAACCGAAGATAAGTACAGAATTCTTATGAGGATCAACGCGGCTCTTAACGCCGGACTGAAAATCAGACTTGTAGATGCAACAGAGATAAGAGTATCTATAGAT
>CAMWQY010000346.1 GCA_947176355.1 uncultured Porphyromonadaceae bacterium | reverse complement strand
GGGTGGGTCCCTTTTCAATTGTTATTCCTGGGTCCCTTTTCAAATGTTAGATACAGCTGTCAACACCCTTGTCGTATTCGATGAATATAAGAATGACCTCGATATACGAAAGATAGCTTATCTCAAAGGTCTTTGGGGAGGCGGCGGTCAGACTAAGAAGAACACCAACACAGACGGAATGGCCGCTCAGACCATAGTCAGCACAGGGATAGCCCTATGCGGTCAGGACAAACCTACACAGGATATGGCGCTATATACCAGAGTGATTTTTCTCACGTTTACAAAAACATCATTCAATCAGACAGAACGAGCACGATATGAGGATATAGTGACACTATGCAATATGGGGCTGACACACCTTACAGTGGAACTATTGAAATATCGCTCACTATTTGAAAAGAATTTTCCGGAGGCGTATGCCATGAGCAAGCGCGAGCTTGCGACAAAACTTGGTGATGTAACCGTTCATGAGCGTATCTTCGGTAACTGGGTGATACCGCTGGCAACCTATAGGTCAATGGAGACAGTCCTTGACCTGCCTTTCAGCTATGCGGATCTGTTCGATACAGCCGTCAAGGGAGTCCTCAATCAGAATGAATTGGCACAGGAAAGCTCCGAGATCGGAGACTTTTGGAATATGCTTCAAGGATTCCAGACAACAGGCAAATGTGTGGAAGGAGTACATTTCAATATAAGGTATCTCAGGAAGTTCCGTCCTTTGTCTGTAAGCGAGGACATAGAGTTCAGCGAGGCAAGACCGGTATTATACCTTAATGCCGCTGCAATATCCCCATTATTCAGCGGACGCGGCAACAATGCCACATCAGCGAGATCCTACTGGTCCACCATCATGTCTTATCTGAAATCGCATAACTCTTACCTCGGTTTGAAACAGGACAGGTTTTCAATTCTCCTGCCAAATGGCGATATAGATTACTCCGTCGAGACGGTTAATGGCCAGCAGATAAGACGGAAGAAAACAAATCGGCCGAAAGCCCTGTGCTTCGATTACCTCATTCTTAAAGATGCCTTTGGAATTGACCTTGAAACCGAAGTTTCATCGGATTTGGAAAATGCTTCGGATATCGGGTAATGATATATGATTTATACATGAAGTAAGATGTTAAAGGCACTTCAAGAGAAATATTATTTGGCAGTCTCGGATAAAATCACTAATTTTGCACAAAATCATACGATGTGATTATGAGCAACATTCCTGATTATATTATTACGGCTATAAACCGTATCAATGAGTTCCTGCCTGAGAAAATAAAAGCTATGGAACTGCAACCAACCATAAAGAAGAAGATCCCTTTCGGTCTGAGCGGAGCATATGATTACTACCAGACAGAAATCTATAATAAGCCTTTCATCATAGCCGGAGTAGGCGATGATGACGAGAATATGGCACCAACTGTCTTAGCGAGACAGAAGGAAGTTCTGTTGAAGCAAACTGGAATTATACCAATTTTTGTCTTTAATAAGATTGCATCTTACCTGTTTCACCGTTACACTAAAAGCAATATCGATATAGTTGTTGGTAATCGCCAACTATTTCTACCATCGATTTTCTTGGTTGTCAGCCGCGAGAAACCAGAGCAGCACAAAGAACCCGAAAAGCCCCCCGTGCTTTTCCAATTAGCCGTATTATACCATCTTGAAAAGGAAAACATAGATGGAATAACAATGCAGACACTCGCTGAAAAGTTGAAAACCTCCTATGCAACTGTGAACAGAGGTATCAGATGGATGAAAGAAAAGGGGTTCGTAACCTTGTCCGGAGGTAAGGAAAAGCAGATACGGTTTAACTATCAGGGAAAAGACCTATGGGAAAAAGCTTTGCCATATCTGGAAACCCCGGTAGATTTCATCGTTTATACTCCTGAATTGGGAATAAGCGAAAATGGACTTGTGTCAGAACAGAACGCTTTGGCTGAATATTCCCTTCTGAACGGGGGCCCTTACCGGATTGCCGTATCAAAAGAGGAATACAAGAATCTAAAGAAAAAGGATATCTATTGGGAGCCTTTTGGAGAGGCCGGCATTGAAGTATGGAAATATGATCCCGCCCTGCTTTCCGGAACCGGAGTAGTAGATAAATTATCTCTATATCTTCTCTTGAAAGACTACGAAGACGAGAGGGTGCAGATAGAACTTGAAAACATGATAAATGACATTATATGGTAAAAGGAATAGAAAAGTTCAAGGAACATTTCGGTAAATATCAGGATAATTATGTCATCATAGGCGGTACAGCCTGTGAGGTACATGAAGATGCTGCCGGTCAGAAACCGAGAGCAACTAAAGACATAGATATGATACTCATAATCGAAGCACTTTCCCATGACTTTGTGGCAGAGTTCTGGAAATTTGTCAAAGCTGCCCGATATGAGGAAAATCAGGTTGGAGAGAAGGGAGAAGAACCGAAGCAGCAGTATTATAGGTTTAACAAGCCCGCTAATCCGGAATATCCGACACAGGTGGAACTGTTCTCCCGTTCACTTGATGTGTTTGAACTTCCTCCGGACGTGCATATCACACCTATTCCGACTGATGCTGATCTGTCGAGTCTGTCTGCCATACTTCTTGATGATGAATATTACAACTATACCCTCGAACACAGTACAGTGGAAGAAGGTGTGCATATCTCAAATGTTGAAAGTCTGATAGCCCTTAAATGCAAGGCATATCTGGAGATGAAGAGGCGAAAGGCTGAAACCGGCGAGGGAGACGAGAAACATATACGCAAACACCGTAACGATGTCTTTCGTCTTATCGCCTCCATCTCATCCGGTGACCAGACATTTGGGCTCCCCGAGAAATTATATGAAGATGTCGTATCATTCCGTCAACAGGTCGAATCGGATATGCCAGACGCAAACCTGATAAAAGATATGGGGTTACGTAGGATAACACCAAAAGATCTGTTAAAACGATTGGATGATCTTTTTGTAAAGTTATAATTCTGATATGAGATTACAATACGCATCAGATCTCCATCTTGAATTTGGAGTAAACTCGAAATGGCTAAAGGAAAATCCTATCATTCCTTCGGCTGACATTCTTGTGTTGG
>CAMWQY010000345.1 GCA_947176355.1 uncultured Porphyromonadaceae bacterium | reverse complement strand
CTTATATTCTGAACCGGATTCAATGGCATTGGATATGTATTCTTTAGCTAATCTTATAGAATCATTTAGAGTATTCCCTTTAGCCATAAATGAAGCTATAGCGGAAGATAAGGTGCATCCTGTGCCATGCGTGTTGACGGTATTTATCCGTTTTGATTCAAGATATAAGGTTTCCTTTGTTTCTGCATTGTAGAATATGTCTATGAGCTTTTCGTCTGAAAGATGTCCAGCCTTTAGCATTACGGATGCCCCTAATTTGGATAATTCGATGGCAGCATCAGGCAATTCGTCTTGACTAAATATCTTTTGTCCCAATAGCATTTCTGCCTCAGGAATATTCGGGGTGATTATTCGGCTTCTTGGAATTAATACATCCCGAAGCGTTGCTACGGCTTCTTCTTCCAGAAGGGGATCTCCTGAAGTGGCCACCATAACCGGATCAAGCACAATATCTTTTATTGCTGGATATTCATCGAGCGTCTTCCTCACGGTTCGAATTAAATCTGCAGAATGCAACATTCCGATTTTAATAGAATCAGTGCCGACATCATCAAGAATGGAATGTATCTGACCGGCAACAAATTTTTCAGGTACTGGCAACACATCATAAACACCCATTGTATTCTCATCTACCAATGCCACTATTGCTGATGTAGCGTAGCATCCGCAAGCGGAAATAGTCTTAATATCTGCTTGAAGACCTGCGCCTCCGCTGGGATCACTCCCGGCAATCGTCATCACTCTGAAATAACTTTTCTTTTTCATATCTTCCATCTTTCCAAATTATAAGCACTCTCCCAAAACATCCATTCCATCTTAGTAGCCATCACGAATGCCTCCGTCATTTTAGTTCTTATTTCCGGTGTAGTCTGCTGAGCAAGCTGATCGCATATATTTATCGCTTTGGCTGTTGATTGGGCAAAAGATTCGTCGGCATACGTATTAATCCAATTTGAATATGGATTGTCGGTATTGCTATTCTTGTGTATTTCATTCCCTACAAGCATATAGATCCAGAAGCAAGGTAAAATGGCTGCCGCTTCGATTTCAACTGGTTCAAGACCCTTTGCCGATTCAAAGGAGACATAAAGCAGACAAGTAGGAGTGGGGTGTATCTTAGAATAGGAAATTTCAGCAAATGATGCATGCAAAGAGTTCTCCACAAGAATCCCATCCAATGCAAACCTTAGAAATTCCTCTCTCCATTCTTTTTCCGGAAGTCTTGAAGCAATGTGAGAAAGCACTCTACTGTAGTTTTCTATATAGTAAGAATCCTGCTTGATATAGAAAAGAAATCTCTCTTTGCTCAAAGTTCCAGCCGTCAATTCCTTGACGAAAGGAAGCCGAAGAATATCCTCATATATACCCTCTACTTCCTTCAATACTTCTTCACTCCATTTCATCTCTTATATCCGATTACTGCCACATAATCACCTTTGTCATATCCCTCTGATGGCTCTTCAGCTACATTGTCGGAATAAAGAGGATGTGTAGTGAGTGTTTGCTTAAATTCAAGATCCTTGAAACCTACTTTCTCCATGACATCGATTTTCTCTGCAGTAGTTCGCCAATTAGCTGCCTTTACGAGTTCTATTGGATATGGATTGGGAGGAAAAACACCCTTGAGAAGCGGATGATCCCAACTTCCCAACGCCTTGGCAAGATTATACATAGTGCCATATCCGCTTTCTTTCGACACATCTATCAGAATTAACTTTCCTCTTACAGGGAGATTATCATAAGCTTTTATGACAACGGTCATTAAATCTTCAATATAGCTCGGACTTCCATTGAAAAGAATAGTGTCATATTTGCCATTGCCAAAATCTCCGTCTTCGGCAGTTGCGATGACTACATCAATACCTCTTTTCCTTGCAATGACAGCCATCCCTTCTGCCGGTTCAATCCCATCGTTGATATTAATTCCAAAATTTTCTTTAAGAATCTTCTCGAATAGCCCGCTACCGCATCCCACTGAGAGAATATTCTTCGATCCTTTAAGTGTAGCCGCCACAAGTTTTGCTTCTGAAAGAAGCACATTGGGATTATCTATAAACCATGCGTCATATAGCGAAGCATGCTCATCAAAACTATTTTTCATAAGTCAAATACGTTAAATTGTAAATTCTTGAGGTCTACTGTCAGGATTTTTCCCACAAGTGTTTCTCCAAAACCGCATATCAGCTTAATAGCTTCTGCAGCTTGGAGGCAACCGATCACTCCGGGCAATGGCCCGATTACTCCTCCGGTAGATGTCTGCGTAATTTGATATTCCTTATCGGAATAAAGGTCAGAATACCGAATTCCAGAAGGAATAAACGTTGATACTCTTCCCTCAAAGTTACCGATTGCACCATGTATCCAAGTTTTGCCAAGTTCCTGACAAGTTTCATCTATAAGATATCGAGTCATATAATTATCAGTGCAGTCAATTATCAGTTCATATCCTGATATAATGTCTATCGCATTGTCGCAATTTAGTCCATCTTTCCAAAGATCAAATCTTGTATGCGAGGAATGCTCTAAAAGACGTTTGCTCGCTATCTCCACCTTTAGTTGTCCTTCCGATTCTTCACTGTATAGTATTTGGCGTTGAAGATTACTGATTGAGACCGTATCATTGTCGCACAAACCGATACGTCCGACGCCAGCGCCTGTCAGGTATAAGGCAACCGGACTCCCAAGTCCTCCTAAGCCTACAATTAGCACAGAAGCCTGTGAAAGCCTTCTCTGTCCTTCCTCACCAATTTCAGGAAATATTATCTGCCGTGAATACCTTTCCATAATAAATGATTTAGTTTTCATTAGCACAAAATTATGCATTGTGCATTATGCATTATGAATTAGTCAAACACTTTATCCCAATCTTTCCATACCACTTCATATCCCCCTTTCCTGATAGCTTCCGCAACTTCCTCCGGTGTTCTCTCATCGCTTACTGAGAATTGTTCAAGCGACTGCGGATAAGTGTAATAACCACCAGGGTCTGTCTTCGACCCTGCACTCATCGACGTCACTCCAAGAGCCATCATATTGTCGCGAAATGTTGGATATTCTCGCGTGGAATAAGAGATATCCAC
>CAMWQY010000344.1 GCA_947176355.1 uncultured Porphyromonadaceae bacterium | reverse complement strand
ACAGATGCGAACTGGTCCATGATACCGCACTTCACGCCGCAATAGTTATGCTCAGTGCTCTGACCGATACGTGCAAGCTCAAATTTGTCGATCTTGTTGTCGTTGAAAAGATCGTTGAGGGCGAATGCGAAGCAGCTTTCGAGGGCAGCAGATGAAGAAAGGCCTGCGCCAAGAGGAACATTGCCTGCGAATACAGCATCGAAACCTTCTACTTTGCCACCACGCTTGATGATCTCGCGGCAAACGCCAAAGACATAGCGAGCCCAGCTCTGTGATGGAGCATCTTCTTCATTGAGTCCGAATTCAGCGTAGTCGTCGATGTCGATTGAATATACACGCACCTTATCAGTACCGTTTGGCTTGATCTCAGCCATGATCACCTTATCGATGGCTCCGGGGAATACGTAGCCCTCGTTGTAGTCAGTGTGTTCGCCGATGAGATTGATTCGGCCTGCAGAGGCATACATTGTGCCATGGTCGCCGAAACGCTGGAGGAAAAGCTCGTTGATTTTTTCTTTCATGATTACTATATTTTAAAGTTTTGTAGTTTTGTAGTTGTGAAGTTTTGAAGTTTTGTAGTTGTGAGGTTGTGAGGTTGTGAAGTTGTTGAGTTGTGTGGTTGTGAGGTTAAATATGCATTATGCATTATTCAACCGGGATTGTGATTTTTGCCGGCTTGAGGCCTTTGGATTTGGCTTCGAGAGTAAGGGAGCCCGGCTTGTCGCCACTCTTGACTATGACGGTGGCGGCTCCGCTGAAAAGATCCATTACCGGCTTGTTGAAGTCGCGAAGCGAAGTGGGATCTCCATTGGCTGTAGCGCGGAATGTCCCATCCCCTGTCACTTTGAATGTGACCTCAGGCTCTGCGTCGGGAACTACATTTCCGTCCTTATCTACTACCTGAACTGTAATATAAGCAAGGTCATCTCCATTGCCTTGAAGTGTGGCTCTGTTGGAAGTCAGCTTTATTGCATACGGTTTGCCCGTAGTGCGGACTACAGCCTCTCCTGCTACAGAGCCATCAGCATTGTATGCCACAGCTTTCACTTCACCCGGCTCGTAGATAGTCTCGTTCCACATCAGACGATAGCGATTCATATTGGAAGAGTCATTCTTCTCGCGCATTCCCTGGCTCTTGCCGTTGATGAAGAGTTCAGCTTTAGGAGCATCTGTATATACAAATACAGGAGTCACTTCCCCCTCGCGTCCTTTCCAGTTCCAGTGAGGAAGGATATGAAGAGTGTGGTCTTTTTCATTCCATTTCGAGCGATAGAGATAGAAGCGGTCTTTCGGAAGAGAAGCAAGGTCGAAGATGCCGAAATAAGAGCTATGGCTTGGCCATGCGTCAGTGTCGTAGGGAGATGGTTCGCCAAGGTAGTCGAAACCGGTCCATACAAACTGCCCCAGATCCCAAGGATAGTCGTCGGCAGCCGCGAAGTCATCATCCGGGATATTGCTCCATGAGCAATATTCCACGTCGTAGCCGGAGCTTTGGTTGTCAGGACGGGTTACGTCGTAGGCTTTTTCAACAGGGAAATAGTATTTTCCACGGCTGGAAACAGTGGAAGATGTTTCGGATCCAAGAAGAATGTTTTGCGGGAGCTTGCCGATTGCATCCGGATACATGTGCACACGGTAGTTAAAGCCCGGCACGTCAAGAGCAGCAGCAAAGCCGTTGGTGGTCACAGCTTTCACCTGGTCCATTCCACACGTCACAGGACGTGTCGGATCTTCGCGGTGCACTATGTCCTGAAGGAAAGTCAGTTCCTTCAGACCATCAGGTCCCCATTGAGATGGCACTTCGTTGCCGATCGACCACATTACGACTGAAGGATTGTTGCGGTACTGGCGCACCATATTTTCCACATCACGCTCAGCCCATTCGTTGAAAATAGTGCCATATCCGTTCTTTGATTTAGGACGGAAGCCCCAGTCGTCGAAAGGCTCGAGCATCATCATGAGTCCAAGTTCGTCGCAGAGTTCCACGAGTTCAGGGGCAGGCATATTGTGAGAAGTGCGTACAGCGTTTGCACCCATATCCTTCAGCAGTTCAAGCTGATGGCGGAGTGCAGATTTATTGACTGCTGCACCGAGCGGACCAAGGTCATGATGGTTGCATACTCCTTTAAACTGGATTTTCTCACCGTTAAGGAAGAAGCCCTCCCCTGCCCTGACTTCAACGCTACGGATACCGAAACGAGTGGAATATTCATCGACTGTCTTGCCGTCAACGATTACTTTTGTAGTGGCATGATAAAGAGCGGGATTCTCAGGATTCCAAAGGTCAGGATTATTCACTTTGAAATTCTGGTTAAGATTTACACCGGGGTAGATTTTATACTGATGAGTGTCCGAGGCTACCACTTTGCCGTCGGGAGACGTGATTTCAGTGGAGAGGGTGACAAGGTCCCCTTTATTTACTCCTTCGAGGGAAGTGACGAGGTGGACTGTGGCGTATTCTTTGCTGACGTAGGGAGTAGTAAGCTGAGTGCCCCAAACCGGGACATGCACCTTGTCGGTAGCAAGCAATTTGACATTTCGGTACAGTCCTGCGCCGGGATACCAGCGTGAAGACATCGGCTTGTTTTCGAGGGAGACTTCGAGGATATTCTCACCGGGTTTCACCATTGGGGTGACATCTACATAGAATGAGTTGTAGCCGTATGGCCATACGGTAGCGAGTTTGCCATTTACATATACGTGGGCATTGCTCATAGCGCCATCGAAAACGAGAGCATAGCTACGGTCAGGAGTCTCGGGGATATTGAAAGTAGTGGTATAAAAACCTTTGCCGATGTATGGGAGTCCACCGGTACGTCCTGTCTTCCAAGTGGCAACTTTTTCACCGTTTTGTTCTACGGCTACTTTCTGGATGTCGGTTTCACGGTCGAAAGGACCATAAATTGCCCAATCGTGAGGGATAGTGACAGGATTCCATTTGAGGGAGTCTTGTGAGAAATTCCAGTTCTTAAGAAGGGTCTCGTTTCTTTCCGATGCATGTGATGCCAAGGAGAAAAGAGCGAGAGCTGCGCAGAGTATTTTCTTCATCAGCTTGGTATGTCAATTTTAGGGTTATCAGGTA
>CAMWQY010000343.1 GCA_947176355.1 uncultured Porphyromonadaceae bacterium | reverse complement strand
GAGTCTAACAATTATGCATTATGCATTATGAATTATGCATTCCTACTTAATAATTAACCGTTTGTTACGAACTTTCTCGGCGATCTTCTTATTATCTTTATCAAGTTCGAGTGCCTTTTTCCAGCTTTCAAGAGCCTTATCTTTCTCACCACAACGATATTGGATATCTCCAAGATGATCCCAGAATTCACCTGAACCCTCCGCTTCAGGAGATAAACTCTCCATAGCCTTTTCCTGAATCATCAATGCATCTGCGTACTGCCCTTTCAAATAGAGAATCCAAGCAAGCGTGTCAAGATATGTAGGATTTTCAGGTTGTTCTTCCACTGCCTTTTGGCTGAGTTCCTCTGCTTTGTCAAGATCGCCACCACCAAGAGCAAGATAATAAGCATAGTTATTGAGCACTATAGCACTTTCAGGATTGATAGCAAGCACTACGTCGTATTCTTTCGTAGCCCTGTCAATATTACCGGTCTTGAAACTGCCGTCACCCACCATCTGGAATAGATCTGCGACTCTCATCAAACTCTCGTATGGAAGTTTACCTGCTTTCTGTAGCATCGTCGTGGCGTCGTCAGTAAGCAATGCACCGGGAAGTTCCATCTCAAGAAGCTGCTGATATACTCCGCGCGCCTTGTCGTAGTCTTCAGACAGAGAAGAAGCTGTGGCTAATATAAGCAGCAATCCGCGCGGAGTCTCAGATAGTTTTTCCATTGCCTTTTCGCAAGTAGATATAGCCTTGTCATATTGGTCGGCAGCAAAATAGAAGTGCGCAAGACGTGTCCAATAATCCGGATTCTCCGGTTCAAGATCTGTGGCGTACGCCATTAGTTCCTGAGCCCGCGTATAGTCACCTATTGTAGCTGAATACTGTGCTCCTAAATCGAGCACCTTGGGTTCGTGGGGATACTGAAGTAGCAATCCGTCAAAGAGTCTGGCACCTCGACGGGAATCCGCTGTCGTATCTGCGATAATATTCTGCATGTAGCGTGTCATCATGTCGAGTTTTTCCTCAAGCATAATGTTTTCACTCAGTATAGCCTCACGACTCTTCAGGTCGTAAGCAGCAGAGTCTCCTCTCTCAAGAAAATAATTAGCGAGTGTAAGCTTTACTTTTCCATCATCCGGGTCAAGGGTTTCAGCTTGCTGATAGCACACAAGAGCTGAATCCGGCATGGCAAGCGCTTCCATGGCATTGCCCCTGATAAGCAGGTAGTCTGTGCTCATCGGATTCTCTTTTACGAGACGAGCACTTTCGCTTAGGATTCCCGTAGTGTCTCCCTTCATAAACATCAAGGAGAACTTCCTCAATGCAATATCAGGGTCATTGCCCTCTATTCTGACATATCTATCGAGAGTGGAGATAGCCTTGTCTAAATCTTGCTTTGCGGTATAATACTGTGCAAGTTGCAAAAGAATTGTAGGTAGACTTCCTGCAAGGGTATCCGAACGTTCGGCGACACGGATAGCCTCGTCAATATTTCCGGTTCGTGCCACGAGGAAGGAATAGTTCATCGCCTCTTCCGTCTCTTTGGGATATTGATCTACGTATGCACGCATCATGTCAATTGATTTTCCAGCTTCTGTTGGAGTTGACAGTGTATCATTACGAAGTGTCATGCGCATCAATGCGTATGTATAATTAGCCTCGGCATAGTCCGGATCAGTAAGAGCAGCCTTTTTTATCAATTCGTATGCCTCCGGACCTCGCCCTTCAGCAAGCGCCACACTTCCCTCTACGTAGTAATAACGGGCCTTGGCTCTGATAGCAGAAGAATTTGAAGGTGTCTGACCGGCCATCATTATAATTGTCCCGGTCAATACAGCAACGATAATCGCCGTCAATATTCTGATATGTCTTTTATTCATTGCTTTCAATCTTAAAGAAATGCAGCTACCTGACGTATCTTTGCCAATCTTGCAAGAAAAGTCGGATCTGATTTTGCTATCTGTTTATTATACTCGGATTGCAGTTTAAGCCAAAGATCGGCCTCTATACCCAGCGCGGCCTCAAGCAGAAGGGCATATTTGGTGGTGACATCCCGTTTTCCAGCCAATACCTCGTTAAGTATAGATGCAGAAACTCCTATTTCAGCGGCAAGAGACTTTTGTGATATGCCTCTGTATTCAATCTCATCCCTAATCATCTCGCCCGGATGAATCGGACTGCTCGCCACCATATTGTTAGCTATCATATTATCAGCGATTCCTTCAATCTTCATTTTTCTACTTATAATGATTCAACAATTCCAAGATATTGCAAATTGTTATTCTCTCAATATTATCTACAACTGTAACTGTAAATTCTATTCTATATTGATCATTTACCCTTACTGATGATCGCCCGGCCTTATCTCCTGATAATACCTCATAATTCAAAGAATGAATCTTCCATAAAGCCTCAATCGAAGAAGACATCTTCAGGAAATTTATAGCCTTCTGATATCTTCTTACTATATCCGGTTGGTAACGATGCTTTTTATCTGAAGACTTTCCCTCTTCATACAGCATTCTCAAGTATTCATATTCAAAGGTTACAGTCATAGTTGTAATCATTTAATCGAATATCTGTTCGATTAATGGATGCAAAATTAATAATTTTTACCAAAATTCGCAAATTTGAGAATCAAAAAGATTATATAAATAACAAAAATAAACTCTACCGATGCGCTTTGTGTAGGTACCAATGAAGACACCCTACAAAGATGGCACCACCGATTATATTGCCTATGGTGGCAGGCAGAAGATTGTGCCAGATGCACTCCCCTATGCCAATCGGAGCTCCCTCCAGCATGGCGAGAGGAAGATAGAACATATTGGCTATGCAGTGCTCGTAGCCTAATACTACGAAAGCCATCACAGGCAGCCAACATCCAAGAGCCTTCTCAAGAAGATTATGACCGGCGAGTGCAAGCCATACACCAAGACACACGAACCAGTTGGCACCTATTCCTTTAAGTAGCACAACACCCCACGGCATAGAGGTCTTGGCAAGCCCAATGCCGATTATGGCAGAGTGCCACGGATCAGCGGATGTCAGACCTGCAAGATACACGAGAAAATATGTAAATCCGACAGCACCCACAAAATTTCCTAAATATACAAGCCCCCAA
>CAMWQY010000342.1 GCA_947176355.1 uncultured Porphyromonadaceae bacterium | reverse complement strand
GTGCTCCCCATAATCCAGAGCACCACATTCAAATACTCCACATCCGAACAGATGGCGCGCCTCTTCGACCTCGAAGAGAGCGGTTATTTCTATACGCGACTTGCCAACCCCACTAATGACGCCGTCGCTGCAAAGATTGCAGAACTCGAAGGTGGAGTAGCCGCCATCCTTACATCCTCCGGCCAGGCTGCCAACTTCTACGCCGTCTTCAATCTATGCTCAGCCGGCGACCACTTTGTCTGTTCCTCTGCCATCTATGGAGGCACCTTCAATCTCTTCGCCGTGACAATGAAGAAAATGGGCATCGAATGCACCTTCATCTCTCCCGAATCAACCGAGGAAGAGATTGCCGCTGCAATACGCCCCAACACCAAGCTTATATTCGGTGAGACTATCTCCAATCCCAGCAACGACGTGCTCGACATAGAGAAATTTGCCAAAGTGGCACATGAGAATGGAGTCCCCTTGATTGTCGACAACACATTCGCTACCCCCATAAACTGCCGACCTTTCGAATGGGGAGCCGACATCGTAACCCATTCTACTACCAAATATATGGATGGCCACGCCACAAGCGTAGGCGGTGTGATCGTTGACAGCGGCAACTTCGATTGGGAGGCACACGCCGAGAAATTCCCGGGACTCACCACTCCCGACGAGTCATACCACGGCTTGACATACACAAAGGCATTCGGCAAAGCCGCCTTCATCACCAAAGCCACTGCCCAGCTCATGCGCGACCTCGGCTCAATCCCCTCTCCCCACAACTCCTTCCTCCTCAACCTCGGTCTCGAGACTCTACACCTCCGTATGCCACGTCACTGCGAAAACGCCCTGAAAGTAGCACAATGGCTCGAAAAGCACCCGAAGGTTGGCTGGGTAAACTACGCCGGTCTCGAAGGCAACAAATACTACGACCTCGCCAAGAAGCAGATGCCCAACGGCACTTGTGGCGTGATCTCATTCGGACTCAAAGGCACACGTGAGGACGCCATCGAATTCATGGACAAACTGAAATTCATAGCCATCGTCACCCACGTAGCCGATGCCCGCACTTGCGTACTCCACCCCGCGAGCCACACCCACCGCCAGCTCACCGACGAGCAGCTCCGTGAAGCCGGCGTCCCCGCTGACCTCGTCCGCCTATCCGTCGGCATAGAAGACGTCCAAGACATAATCGCCGACCTCGACCAAGCCCTGGCCAATGCATAATTCATAATGCTTAATTTATAATTATATAAAGCTATATTTGATTCTGCGTCCGAGCTTTAGCTCGGACCAATCTAAAGACTAAAATGCTAATTTTTATAGCCTATGAATAAGTACATCTCAGCCGCCCTAATAGCAGTAGCAATCGTAATCTTAGGGCTTTCTCTCAAAGCAGGTATCGACAACATCGCATTCCGCGACCGTGAAGTCACCGTCAAAGGCCTCGCCGAACGCGAAGTCCCTGCTGACCTCGTCACTTGGCCCATATCCTACTCCGTAGCAGGAAACGACCTCGCTTCACTCTACAATCAAGTGAGCAGCAACAACGAGATAATCATCAAATTCCTAACATCTAATGGCATAGGACGCGATGAAATCTCCATAAATCCCCCCGACACATACAACGCCGAGTCAAACCAATACCGCTCATCAAACTTCGCATACAACTATTCCATCAATAGCACCGTGACCGTGACCACAAAGAAGGTAGACAAAGTGCGTGAACTCCTCAACCGTCAGTCTGAACTGCTGAAAGAGGGAATAGCCTTCTCCAACTCATACATCAACTATCAATTCACAGGCTTGAATGCCATCAAACCCGAAATGATTGGAGAAGCCACAAAAGCAGCCCGTGACGCAGCAGCGCAATTTGCTGCCGACAGCGACAGCCGTGTAGGTAAAATCAAAAACGCCCACCAAGGTCAATTCTCGATCGACGACTCCGACTCCAGCACCCCCTACCTCAAGAAAGTCCGCGTAGTCACCACCATCGTCTACTACCTCGAAGACTAACCCCTCCCACCCTCAATATCTTCTTTTTGGGGAGATTATGCAGCCGACTCCACATCGCCCGCATAATCCCCCCAAATCAGTGTTTTCGGTCCGGTGAGGGAGCCGAAGGCTCCCTTCTCAAAAATCGCCTTCACCTTATGAAAAATCTGCTATTCATCGGTCTTTCCCTCTTCCTGCTTTTTTATCTCCTCGATAAAGCCGGAAGTGACAGCTCCTGAAGCTGCCGTTATCAATCCAATACCAAACAGGGAGGAGATCATCGATATAGTACGCCCACAAACAGATATCGGGCAGAGATCCCCATATCCCACTGTGGTCAAAGTCACTGTGGACCAATACAAGGCATCGAAAAATGTATTGAACGTTTTCTCTCCAGTATTAGGATTAAAGTGTGGCTCCACATTATAAAGCAATAACGCTGTAATAAAAATATAGAGCAAAGTGAACAGAAACAATGTCATCAATACGTTTTTCCGTTTCTTCAAAACCTTCAAGAAAAGCTTGTCCTTATCCGTATAGCGTGTATACTTAAACAGGGCTATTATCCTGACCATTCTGAACAAACGGAAAAGTGTAAACTTATAGCTTATCAGAGTGACTATAGGAAGGATCGACAGAAAATCAACAAGACCCATAAAAGTAAAGGGATAGCGCCTGAAAAAACTTTTCCCTTCAAACCTCTTCATAACAGGTGCTGCGTAACACCGCAGAACAAAGTCAATGATAAAGGCAATTACTGTAATCCACTCTATACATTTAAGAACAAGAGTGTCGTCGTTTTCCACCATCAATGGAATTAGACTTAGCCCTATAATGACAAGCATATACCAATCGTATGCCAAGCTATACTTGTCGTTGCCCTCTTTCTCTATCTGTATAATTTTCGCCAGTCTTTTTCTAAATCTCTCTTTCATAGTTATAATTAATAGAAAGACACCGCCCTATAGTCAGCCTATACTCAAAAAATATAAGATAAATCATTTGATATTCACACCCATCGAAAATCCCCTCTCAGTTTCCGCACCCGGAAAATTGGCACGTATCCACTGTGCCTGCTTGGTCTTATTGGTCATAAGCTGTGAATAATACCCCGCCTCCGACTGGGAGCAACTGATTTCCCTAACGAACGGCTTAGGCCCATTCATCTGATACACTCCCTTGATT
>CAMWQY010000341.1 GCA_947176355.1 uncultured Porphyromonadaceae bacterium | reverse complement strand
CAAGGTTGGAACTATTGTTTTTATCGTGTCAATCAATCGGATAAATCGCCTAAATATCTTCACTCTACATCATTACCTTACGCCTCAAATTTCATTGTAATTAAAACAAAATAAACTAACAACATAACTCAAAAAACAGATGGGAATATTTGATTTTTTTAAGTCGGAAAAACATAATGAAAATTTAGACACCTCACTGTCAAATGAAAGGACAGGGGTGTCTAATGAAAGTTCTTCACTCGACAGTAAGCAAAAAGCTGACGTTATGGATACTAATACTTTACTGGGAAAGCTCAGAGATATTGCTCAAGATCCAACTGAGTATCAAATATCGCATGGAGCCATGTGTTACAGTCCAGCGTTTATTCAGCGAAAATATAAGTCATGTAAATGTAGCATCTGTAAGCGTAAGATTGGAGAATTTGAGGTAGATGACTATTCTGATCTTGTTAAACAGTCAGGACTAATAAAAAAGACTGGTTTGGCAGAAGTTAAAATAGTTTGTATTGATTGTTTGATTAAGATGTGTCAATCAGGTGACTATATCTATGAGATAAAGGATTGGGATATATACGACTCATTAGTACGGGATTATAAGAGCTCTACTAACAAGACCGCTCTTGAGATAGAAGGATTAGCTCTTTTAGAATGGTATGGAGAATATCAAAAGGGCGTGAGAGTGCGTAAAAGTTCAAACGACAATGAGGAATCCTATTTTTGGGGTAAATATATTGAGCCTGACTATCTTGTGTTTTTATTTAAGGCTGCCGATAGCACGAAAACAAGGTTGACAGTTACTTCTTCGTATTACCTTAAATATTTCTTGTACTTCATACAAGACAAACGAACTTGGAAAACTTGGAATGCTTCTACCATCTTGCTAAGAGATAATATTGATATTATAGAACGTCTAACTGGCTTGAAATTATGACTTTCCCCAGAAATGTAGTTCTTGAACTAACCTATAAATGCAATCACCGATGTTTATTTTGCTCATGCCCTTGGGAAAATAAAGCATTAGGTTACAGGAAAGGTTATGAGTTGAATATAGATGAATGGAAGGAAACTATACAGATTTTGTTAGATAGAGGCATCGAAATATTCTCTATTTCTGGCGGTGAAGCAATTCTAAAAGATGATGCGAAGGAGATAATTCAGTATATTAGAACGTCACTTACAGATCGTCAAATAGACACTGAAATTACGTTAATTTCTAATGGACTGTGTTTATCTGAAGAATGGCTGAAATTTTTCAAAAAATATAATGTACACTTGAGCATTAGTATTCCGGGATATGATACATTCTCACAACACACTGGTGTGGATAATGTAGTAGGAGTTCTGAATTGGTTTAGACTCGCCAAAACATTGGGGTTGAGGACTACGGCAAATGTTACCGTTACAAAGCTAAATTTAAAAGAGCTAAAGAAAACGATTGCGTTAGCTCTGTTAAACGGTGCTTACGACATTTTACTGAATAGATTTTTACCGGGTGGAAGAGGTATTACTTACATGAATGACTTGATGATTACCACTAAAGAAGTAAATCAAATGTTAGAAGATGCGGAAGATGTGTTATCAATAGCTAATCGTTACGGAAATATTGGTACAGAGATACCGTTGTGTAGCATAGATAATCCTACTCATTATAAACATCTTCACATTGGATATAAATGTGCAGCTGCAACAGGCTTTTTTGTAGTAGGACCAGCAGGAGAAATTAGAACGTGTAACCATTCTCCGAAAATTGTGGGACATATATTCCATCCCGATATAATTACGGACTGGACATATTGGAATAAATTTGCTGAGGATGAGATAGACGTAATTGTGTGCAATGGGTGTTTAGGCAAAACTATCTGTAGTTGTGGTTGCCGAGAAGTGGCTCATATACTTTCATCAAAAGTTGATAATCCGGATCCAAGTATATTGTTAACTCATAAGGATTTATATAGTTGACATACTAATCGCCGCCTGTGGCGGCCGAAATTTTGAGCGAAATAAGCGGCGCAACTTCATCACGAGGTCGCACCGCTTCGACTATATATGGCTACTGATTTATATTCGGTATATCTCCGACGGAGATTAGTTTGTCGTTTCTCCAATATTCAATTCTACCGGGAATAAATCCCATTTCGGTAAAGGCTATATTCAGTAAATACTGGATATATTGCTCGCCCCTGCTATTCAAACCTATAAGATTTCTGAATATCATAGGTATTGAACTATTATCGTTTGATGACAATATTGTTTTTCCGTTCTGCTTTATGCTATCAAAATTTGGTGTCATAATTATTGTGGGATTTATGACCTCCGCCGTCAAATGGCGGAGGTCGGGTTAAACTTATGCTCTCTTTCGCTCGGCAATCATCTTCTTGTTGGTGTTGATGATGTTGGCAATCTGCTCGGTGTATTTGCAGATGTCATTGGCAAAGGCTCTGCATTGTAGTATTGAGTAGTCGTTGAGCGAGATTTCAACGGTGGCGATGGTCTTGCCTCCCATTGTGGCAGTGAACACCAGCGTATCGGCTTTGAGAAAATATTTGGATGTGCCTACGCAGATGTGCTGGCTTTCTCCCTGCTCGTAATACTCGGCTATGCTGTCAAGGGTATGGAGGTTGATTGTTCCGTCAGTCATTGCCAATCCGATGTATCTGCCTTTGAGTTCCTCAAATGTGGCTTTGTCTTCCTCCGCTCTCTTGCGGTCGGCTAACATCCGCTCTTTTGCACTCTGTCGGTTGAGTTTCTCAACATATATGTCGTGTTCGGTTTCAAGGTCTTTGGGGGCAATCAGCGAGGGAGATTTGATGTCCTTGCCCATACGCTCCAACATCTTGATGTAGTCAAACCACATACTCGGTTCGTTGAATTTACATCCGGCTCTCTTGGCAATCTTGATTGAGTTCCAATACTTGTCAACCTCTGCTGGGTGGTGGCAAAGATAGCGTACCATTTCAATATTATATGCCTTAATCAGTGTTTCGGCTTTGGGATTGGTCAGCAACTGCTGAAAGAGGGTTACGGGGTGTATCTGATAGGTGGATGTTTTGAACCCATTACGCTTGATTGTGTCGGTAACGATGATACGTGGATAGACCCATTGTCCTGCGATGTGACTGAATGCGTCATTGTCGTTCCTAATCTCCAACGGAGAACCGAAAGCGAAGGTGTCAATATAATGTCCGA
>CAMWQY010000340.1 GCA_947176355.1 uncultured Porphyromonadaceae bacterium | reverse complement strand
CACAATATGATTGTAAGTTCTGCAGACCTTGCCAACTCTGACAAGACTGATGGTTTCCTCAAGAAGACTCATGCTTTCGTGAAGGGTGATTTCTCAGGAGCATTCCTCCAGAGTGGCGTGGCTGAGCTTACTATGGCTTGCATCTGCAACGGTATCGCTCTCCATGGCGGTTGCATCGCTGCCTGCGGAACATTCTTCGTCTTCTCCGACTACATGAAACCTGCCATTCGTATGGCTGCTCTTATGGAGCTTCCTGTCAAGTTCATCTTTACTCACGATGCATTCCGCGTAGGTGAAGACGGACCAACTCACGAGCCGGTAGAGCAAGAAGCACAGATACGTCTTCTCGAACAGATGGATAATCTTGCAGGTCATCAGGCAGCTCTCGTGCTCCGTCCTTGCGACAGCGCAGAGACCGTAGAAAGCTATAGAATAGCTCTTGAAAACAAGAAGTCTCCGACAGTTCTTGTGCTCTCTCGTCAGAATCTTGAAGACCTTCCGACAGAGAATCGTGCTGCAGAGGCTGCCAAGACTGATATGGGTGGCTATGTAGTTTATGATGCTCCTGACACTAAGGTTGTTCTTGTAGCCAATGGTTCTGAAGTAGCACTTGCATATCATGTGGCTGAAAAGCTTGGTGAAGAAGGTATCGGAGCCCGCGTGGTTTCAGTGCCCTCTGTCGGTCTGTTCTGTCGCCAATCCAAGGCATACAAGAACGAAGTGATTCCAAATGGTGTGAAGGTATTTGGCATCACAGCCGGTCTTCCTGCATCTCTTTTCCCTGTGATGAAGGGTGATTGGGAGATCTTTGGTATGGAACGCTTCGGTGCTTCTGCTCCAGCAAAGGTGCTTGATGAAAAATTCGGCTATACAGTCGATAATGTACTTGGCAAAGTAAAAGCTTTCCTTGCAGAATAATCTAAATATCCTCCATATCTGAATAAATCTTAAAAAGACGTGAATTTCACGTCTTTTTTTGTTGCCGTTTTAGATATTTTTTATTAATTTTGCATATTGAAACAAAAATATTGCCTATTAGCTACTAAATTGGTAATAATGAACTACCTAAGGATAATCAAAACCCTTTAAATAATTTTATCAAAAGATCAGATTATGAGCAATCAAAAGCAGTTTCTGACCTGCGATGGCAACCAGGCAGCCGCTCATGTAAGCTATATGTTTACAGAAGTAGCTGCTATCTATCCTATTACTCCGTCTTCTACAATGGCAGAGTATGTGGATGATTGGAGCGCTGCAGGCAGAAAAAACATCTTCGGTGAGACAGTCCTCGTGCAGGAAATGCAGTCTGAGGCTGGCGCAGCAGGTGCCGTTCACGGTTCACTTCAGGCTGGTGCCCTTACTTCTACTTACACAGCATCTCAGGGTCTTCTCCTGATGATTCCTAACATGTATAAGATCGCCGGAGAACTTCTTCCCTGCGTCTTCAACGTGTCTGCACGTACGATCGCAAGCCATGCACTTTCTATCTTCGGCGACCATCAGGATGTGATGGCAGTCCGTCAGACAGGTTTCGCTATGCTTGCTGAAGGCAGCGTTCAGGAAGTTATGGATCTTTCAGGCGTAGCTCATCTCGCTACTCTCAAAAGCCGTGTTCCTTTCGTAAACTTCTTCGATGGTTTCCGTACATCTCACGAGATCCAGAAAATCGAAGTTATCGACCAAGACGCTCTCGCAGCTCTTATAGATAAGGATGCACTTGCTGATTTCCGCAAACGTGCTCTTACTCCCGATGCTCCTGTAGCTCGTGGTATGGCTGAAAATCCTGATGTATTCTTCCAGCACCGTGAATCTTGCAACAAATATTATGATGCAGTTCCCGAGATAGTAGAGGAATACATGAAGGAAGTGAGCAAGATCACTGGTCGCAATTATTCTCTCTTTGACTATTATGGTGATCCGGAGGCTGAGAACGTAGTTGTTGCTATGGGTTCTGTGACTGAAACTGCTAAGGAAGTAATCGACTATCTTCGTGCTCAAGGCAAGAAAGTCGGTCTTGTTTCAGTTCACCTCTATCGTCCATTCAGTGTAAAGCATCTCCGTGCTGCTGTGCCGGCTTCTTGCAAGCGTATATGCGTGCTCGACCGCACTAAGGAACCGGGAGCAAATGGCGAACCTCTTGCACTCGACGTTAAGGAAGCTTATTATGGTGTAGAAGGCGCTCCAATGATCATCAGCGGACGCTATGGCCTTTCTTCAAAGGATACTACTCCGGCTCAGATTCTTGCAGTATATGAAAATCTTGAGGCTGCTGAGCCGAAAGATCGTTTCACTGTAGGTATCAATGATGATGTTACTTTCCTCTCACTCCCACAGCTTCCTGAAATTAATGTTGGTGGTCATGGAATGTTCCAGGCTAAGTTCTACGGCCTTGGCGCTGACGGTACTGTAGGCGCTAACAAGAACTCAGTTAAGATCATTGGTGAAAATACCAATAAATATTGTCAGGCATACTTCAGCTATGACTCCAAGAAGTCTGGTGGCTTCACTTGCTCACACCTTCGTTTCGGTGATGAACCTATCCGCAGCACATACCTCGTGAATACTCCTAACTTCGTGGCTTGCCACGTTCAGGCTTATCTTCACATGTACGACGTGCTCCGTGGTCTTCAGGATGGCGGTACATTCCTTCTCAATACTATCTGGGAAGGTGAAGAACTCGCTGCTAATCTCCCCAACAAGGTAAAACGTTATCTTGCTAAGCACAACATCACTCTATATTATATTAATGCTTCTAAGATTGCGCAGGAAATTGGTCTTGGCAACCGTACCAACACTATCCTTCAGTCTGCTTTCTTCCGCATTACAGAGGTAATTCCGGTTGACCTCGCTGTAGAGCAGATGAAGAAGTTTATCAAGAAGAGCTATGGCAAGAAGGGTGATAACATCGTCAATATGAACAATGCTGCCGTTGACCGTGGTGGCGAATACAAGAAGCTCGATGTAGATCCGGCTTGGGCAGAACTCGTTGACGAAGCTCCTGTTAAGGTAAATGAGCCTGAGTTCATCACAAATGTTGTTAAGCCAATCAACGCTCAGGATGGCGACCTTCTTCCGGTAAGCACATTTGTCGGTATCGAAGACGGCACTTGGCATCAGGGTACTGCAGCTTACGAAAAACGTGGTGTGGCAGCTTTCGTTCCTGAATGGAATCCTGAAAACTGTATCCAGTGTAACATCTGTT
>CAMWQY010000339.1 GCA_947176355.1 uncultured Porphyromonadaceae bacterium | reverse complement strand
GGATGATATTGCTCATTGCCTCACGATTGATAGGATTTTCGAGAACGAAGAAGCGGAGTTGCTCGGGGCTTGACTCGATTCCTGCATTCTTCACGGCAGCGTCAAGAAGATGCTCCCCTACGAGCTGCTCTACTGCCATTTGTCCGAGGGTCTGGACGTCGAAGTTGGCATACTGCTGAGGGTTGGTCTGCTTGAGCTGTTCGAGCTGACGGTTGAGTTCCTCACGCTTACGCTGATATTCGGTATAGTCTATCTTCTTGCCGCCGATCTTGGCTACGGTAGTAGTGTCGCCGAAGAGGTTGCGGCTGTTGGTGAGTGCGTCACCCACGATGAAAGCGAGAAGCGCCACGCCGATTACCACGATCAGCATGACTGATTTGCTTCTGATTTTCTCTAATGTTGCCATTCTGAAATTATACTGTAAGTAGTTGATTAATACAAAACAAAGGCTTCCGGATAGTTGAATCTGGAAGGCATCAGGACTTTGAAGTTCTGATTTATCTTGCAAAATTAGGAAAAAAAATGGTGATATGCAAGAATTTTTTGATTAAAGTTTAAAATGACACAATGAAATAGCAGTGATTTGAGATTGAGTAGCTTTTAGCGCTTTAATGGCATTCGATGATGCAACTTTTTGGGAAGTTGGTTGTAATAGTATTATAAACGTTAAAAAAATTAAACGATTCTACAAAATAGGACCACTATGAAAAAAATCTTGCTAAGCATAATTGCCACAGCAGCGACAACTACAGCCTTTGGGCAATCGGCTGTCAGTCTTGACAGTTGTCGGAATATGGCGCTTCATAATAATAAGGCCATAAGGATTGCTGAAGAAAACATCCGCGGGGCAGGATATCTCCGCGATGCAGCAAAAGCAGCATACCTCCCCGGAATTGACTTCTCTGGAGGATACATGCACAACCAACACCAGATATCCCTGCTTGGAGAGGATGCCAAACTGCCCACTATGTCTTTCGACCCAAAGACCATGAGCTACAACTACAACATCCTCATGGGGCCCGACGGAAGACCTGTCACCAACCCTGCGAATGGGCAGCCAATTCCTACGGAAGTGGCGGTAATCCCAAAAGAAGCCATGGAATATGACACAAGAAATGTATTCTTCGGGGCTTTTACCCTTACCCAGCCTATTTATCTTGGCGGATCTATTCGGGCGCTCAATCAGATAGCCAAGCATGGCGAGAGCATTGCACGCTCTCTGAAGGAGCAGGCTGAGCAGGATATTCTCCTTAATGTAGATGAAGCTTATTGGCAAGTGGTATCGCTTGTAGAGAAGCGTAATCTTGCCCAAAGTTTTGTAAATCTCGTCGACTCTCTTCGCCAGAGTGTCATCGATATGAAAGAAGAGGGAGTCGCAACAAAATCAGACGTACTCAATGTTGACGTCAAGTATAACGAGGCATGCATCATGCTGACCAAGGTTGAGAATGGTCTTTCACTGTCACGTATGGCTCTTGCTCAGATTTGCGGGCTTCCTGTCAATACTCAAATGACTCTGAGCGACGAAGCTTCTGAAGATCTTGGAGCCGACATGACGATGCCAAACACTAATATTCAGGATGTGTATGCAAGGCGTGCCGACCTTGAAGTATTGCGCAAGGGAATTGACTTGATGAAGAGCAAGGAAAACTTATCTCTTTCGGAAATGCTTCCTAAAGTGGCGGCTTTCGGTGCTTACTCATTCTCCAATCCAAATGTAATCGACGGATTCAAGAAGAAATTCGGAGGCGGATTCTCGGTCGGGGCAATGTTGACAGTACCTTTATGGCACTGGGGCGGCAACTACAACAAGTATCGCGCTTCGAAATCACAGACAGCCGCACAGAAGCTCCTTCTTGAAGACATGGAAGAGAAAGTCAGCTTACAAGTAAGTCAGGCGGAATACAGTTTTAATGAAGCTTTCAAGACTTACAACATGACCCAAAACAATATGAAGAGTGCAGAGGAAAACCTTCAAAATGCACAATATGCATTTAAGGAGGGAGTACTGACCACTGATGATGTCTTGGCAGCTCAGACAGCTTGGCTCAAGGCTAAATCGGAAGTGATTGATGCCCAGATAGGCATACGACTCTGCCACACTTATCTAAGCAAGGTGACAGGCACTCTCAAATAATTATAAATTATTAATTATAAATCCTCGATTCTCAATTCTAAATTATAAATTCTAAATTATTATGGAACAGCATACCAATTACTCAACAGCAGCGCAACCTGATCCTACTGAGGTAAGCGCAAAAGAAAAGTCTTTGATCTTTACAATCGTAGTAGTCCTGCTTATTGTGGCAGCCATGGCTGTCGTAGGATTTATATTCATCAAGCCGGCTCCGGACACTATCCAAGGTATGGGAGAGGCAACTGAGGTCAGAATATCCGGCAAACTTCCGGGACGTGTGGCTAAGCTATATGTGGAAGAGGGTCAGCGAGTAAAGGCAGGAGATACCCTTGTGCATATTCACTCTTCTCTCGTTGAAGCTCGTCTTGCACAGGCGGAGGCTATGGAAGAAGCTTCCAAAGCTACCGACCGGAAGGTGGATGCCGGCACACGCAAGCAGATCATCAACTCCGCACGTGACGTGATGAATCAGGCAGCTGCTGCCACAGGTATTGCAAAGAAGACTTACGACAGAATGGAAAACCTTTTCAATAAAGGAGTCGTAAGCGAACAGAAACGTGATGAGGCAAAGGCAGCATACGATGCAGCCAAGGCAGGCGAAGCCGCTGCACGCAGTCAGTATGAGTTGGCGCTTGCAGGTCCTCAGGCAGAAGATAAAGACGCTGCAGCTTCAATGGTAAAGGTAGCTAAAGGAAGCGTCGATGAAGTAGGAGCTATACTTGAAGATCAGTATCTCCTTGCACCGGCAGATGGCGTTATCACCGTAGTATACCCTAATGTCAGCGAACTCGTGGCTACAGGCGCACCGATTATGAACCTCCAGAAAGATGATGACCACGCAGTCTTCAACGTTCGTGAGACATTGCTTAAGGATATCACGGAGGGTACGAAGATACGTGTGAAGATTCCTGCTCTTGATAAGGAGGAAGTGATGACAGTATTCTATATCCGTGACCTTGGCACATACGCCAATTGGCAAGCCACTAAGTCAACAGGAGACTATGACGCCCGCACTTTCCAGATAAAGGCAAAACCGGCAAAGAAGATTGAGAATTTCCGTCCGGGAATGAGCGTAGT
>CAMWQY010000338.1 GCA_947176355.1 uncultured Porphyromonadaceae bacterium | reverse complement strand
TAAGGTCTTTAAGGTCTTTAAGGTCTTTAAGGTCTTTAAGGTCTTTAAGGTCTTTGGGGGCTTGGTGGATTGGATTATTATTATTAATTTTGTGGAAAATATTAGAATGTAGATGGGAAAGTTGATTGTTCCTGCAGGAGTTAGAGGGGACGGTAAGGTGGCGCTTATTGGGCCTGCTACGCGCATTAAGCCGGAAATAGTAGAGGGACTTGTAAGTCTCTACGCGGAGCATCCTGACGAAATGCCCGGCGCGGAGCTTATTGTCTATCCTTCTGTGCTTGATGAGAATGCCACCGGATCATACGCTGCGTCATTGGCCCAGCGTGTCGCTGATTTCACCGATGCCTGGAGTCGTGAGGACGTAGATCTCGTGATTTGCGCCCGTGGCGGATACGGATGTGTCCACTTGCTCGACTATCTTTCCACAGATTTCATATCTGCCCATCCCAAATGGCTCGTCGGTTTCTCAGATGTGTCAGCCTTACACGCTTTGCTCTACAAAAGCGGGATAGCTTCCATCCATGGCGGAATGGCTAAGCAATTGGTGGAAGATACGAATTCCGGATTTGGTGCATATCGAAGGGTATTCAAAAATTTTGTTGAGTCTGCTTCCCCAATGTTGGAATATACTATTCCTACTCATCCATACAACATTCCGGGAGAGGGTAGGGGAGTCCTGCTCGGAGGCAATCTTGCAGTCTTGAATGGACTCGGAGGAACCCCCTTTGATATTATGGCAGAAAGTCTGCGTCAGGACGTAATCCTTTTTTTAGAGGATGTGTCTGAACCAATCTATGCCGTGGAGCGAATGCTCTACCGATTGCATCTACAGGGAGTCCTTGGAAAAGTAAGGGGTATCATAGTCGGACAATTTACCGATTGGAAGTCTGATCGCAACTATGAGTCGATGTATGATATGATCCATGAGCGATTCACAGAATGGGGAGTGTCTTGTCCGGTGGCTTTTGATTTTCCTGTAGGTCATAATTTCAGAAATGTCCCTCTTGTGGAGGGAGCAAAGGTTTGCTTTAGGATCGATAGGGAAAAAGTCAGTCTCGAAATGAAAATCTGATATTTTTGAGATTTGAGCGTAAAATATTTGCTTATCTCTATGCGGTTTTTTATCTATATTGGATTCTCAGAGCCTTAAGATTGTCTTGGCAAGTTGATAATTAATTGATTTATAAGAGTAATTTGCGATTTTTGTTATTTTTATTGGTAAGTGAAAATAGAAATAAAACTGGCTTTAAAAATTTGTTGAGACAAATTTTGGCTAATTTTATGGAATTTCGGCAAGAATTTGTTATATTTGCATGAATAAAGTAAAAAGAAGTAATGATAGAATTTGCATCAGAAGGAGTCGAGATGCCAGACATCGATATGAGGAAGGTGTCGACATGGATAGAAGAGGTGGCGGCCTCGCATTCATGCCGAGTCGGCAACTTAAATTATCTATTCGTGAATGATGAGGAGATAATTAAGGCTAACCGCCAGTTTGTCAATCATGATTATTTCACCGACATCATTACATTTGACTATTCGCGTGGTGATAAGATAGCCGGAGATATAATGATCTCCTTGGATACAGTAGAATCAAATGCTGAGAAATTTGGAGTTGCATATTCCGACGAACTTCTCCGTGTCATTATTCATGGTGTTCTCCATCTCGTGGGTATCAACGACAAGGGTCCCGGCGAACGCGAAATAATGGAAGCTGCGGAAAATGAAGCATTGGAGCTTTACAATAATCATTGATTTACTGGTAATTATATTTCGAAATTCTCAATTTTTCTATTCTCAATTAATAAGGGATGAAATTTGAATATGATGTAATAGTGGTAGGAGCGGGGCATGCCGGATGTGAAGCTGCTGTGGCGGCGGCACGTCTTGGTTGTAACACTCTCCTTATTACTGCTGATATGAATCGTGTGGCGCAGATGTCTTGCAACCCTGCAGTGGGCGGGATTGCCAAGGGTCAAATTGTTCGTGAGATTGATGCGCTTGGCGGTATGATGGGAATTATAGCAGATAGAACAGCGATACAATTCCGGATGCTCAACCGAAGTAAAGGTCCTGCGGTATGGTCGCCTCGTGTCCAGTCTGATCGTACTCGTTTTATTGATGAGTGGCGAAAGATACTCGATGAAACAGAAAATCTTTACATGTTTCAGGATATGGTCATCGGGCTCATCATTGAGTCAGAAGAGGGAGCGGCGCAAGTCTGTGGTGTTGAGACTGCTCTTGGAATTACATTCAAGGCTAAGAAGGTGGTGCTGACTGCCGGGACATTCCTGAATGGTCTGATGCACTTCGGTCCTACTCAAATAGAGGGTGGAAGAATATCGGAGGCTTCATCACGGGGCTTGTCCGACCAATTGAGTGAATTGGGATTGACGGTAGGAAGAATGAAGACAGGCACACCGGCTCGTATTGATGGAGGCACGATAGATTACAATGAAGTGACAGTGCAATCCGGAGATGACCTGCGGCTTTCTGACGGAAGCATCAAAAGAGACTTCCATAAATTTTCTTATCTCCCTTCTGTAAAAAGAACATTACCTCCCAGAGATTGCTATATCGTGCATACCAGCCCGGAGGTGCACAAGATACTTAATGACAACCTCGCAGATTCTCCTCTTTACAATGGCCAGATAAAAAGTATCGGACCACGTTACTGTCCGTCGATTGAGACCAAGATAGTGACGTTCGCTGACAAGGAAAGTCATCAGCTTTTTCTTGAACCGGAGGGGGAACTAACCCACGAATTTTATATTAATGGCTTTTCCAGTTCTTTGCCATGGAAAGTGCAGATGGAGGCATTGACGCAGATTCCTGCGTTGAGGAATGTTCAGTTTTATCGCCCCGGTTATGCAATCGAATATGACTTTTTTGACCCGACAGAACTACGCCATAGCTTGGAATCGAAGATTGTAGGGTCTCTTTATCTTGCCGGTCAAGTGAATGGGACCACGGGTTATGAGGAAGCTGCAGCTCAGGGTCTGATGGCGGGCATAAATGCTGCAAGAAGTGTCAAAAATCTCGATCCGATCGTTCTTGGCAGAGATGAAGCTTACATTGGAGTTTTGATTGACGACCTTGTGACCAAGGGAGTCGATGAACCATATCGAATGTTTACGAGCCGTGCGGAATTCCGTATTTTGCTTCGCCAGGATGATGCTGACCTTCGTCTTACTCCTATTGGATATGAAATAGGACTTGCCG
>CAMWQY010000337.1 GCA_947176355.1 uncultured Porphyromonadaceae bacterium | reverse complement strand
AAATGCAGCTACCTTCACAGGCAGCTGCATTTCCAATTTTTTCCATAATTCAATTTTAAACTAACCTAACATCATGAAACGATTTTCTTACTTTCTGATATGTAAACAAGGTCGTTGAATACAAAGTTCATGGTGTTACAATAGTTTAACAAATGTAACAATTATGATTTATTCAATAAGTAGGAATGCATAATTCATAATGCATAATGCATAATTGTTAGACTCTGAAATTCAGATGATAAAACATTTATGATATTATACTTTTAATTTGTCAAACTACTTAATATCTAAAAAATAGACTATCCGAGACTACAAGAATGATACAAAAATACCCCTGACTTTTGGCCAGGGGTATACCTATTATCAGCTCTTGATGTGAGTAAGGATATTACTTATCTTTTTTAGCTGCAGTTTTTTTTGTAGTCTTCTTTGGAGTGGCTTTCTCTTCAGAATCTTTTTTTTCTACATTTTCTTTTTTAGCAGCTTTTTTAGCAGTTTTCTTTTCTTTAATCGGCTCTTCCACAACCACTGCAGCAGCTACAGGAGCATAGTTGCTGTCTTCTGCCTCAAGGATATTCTTGCGCAAAGCCTTAACTTCCTTGTTGAGTTGTTCGATTTCAGAAGATTGGTTGCGAATAGTAAGAAGAAGTGAGTTAAGCTCTTCATTATCTACATTTTCCGGGAATTGCTCTTCGACTCTTACAAGGAAGTCGGCAAGAACGTTCATATAGTTGGTAAATGCAGAGAATGGACTGTCGTATGGGCTGAAAGCAGCGTCTGCTTGATTGTTGGTAGCCATATAGAAGAAGTGGTCGCTTCCCTGAAGATATTCCCAATCCTGTTGGATCTTACGGTCTTCCACCATGGATACACGTTCTGCGATGCCATATAGCTTATTGAGAGCCTCGCGTTGGAGATCATTGCCTTTCCATGCTGATACATCGATGCGAGTGCCATCTACGTATGAAATAGCAAATGGGATAGTGATGGTGTCTACTGCTTTCAACTTGCCTACTACCTCGGAAGGCGAAGTGAAACGCACACCTTTTTCTTTGCCGAAGCGGGGGAGTGCCTTCATAAAATCGAAGATGCCCGAGCTTGCCGGAATAAAGCCACCAAAAGTATCCATACTTAGGAAGATATTGACGATCTGTTCATCTTCCGGAAGCTCTGCAATCCAATTGACATACTTGTCGGCTGTAAGTGGATATTCAGCCCAATCAGTATTGTTGAAGTTGTGGGAAATGTCAGCCGCAAGCTTATCGTTAGTGAAAAGCATCTTCAACTTAGGCGCTGTTGCTGAAGAATATACGTAATCCGGGCTCTTCCAACCGAGAATATGTTTAGCCCCGGGCACTACTACAGCCTTGAATCCTGTTGACTGGAGGAGAGCTGCGATGTCGTCGTCGAAAATAAGCTCTGTATTTGCAAACACTTTAGGAGTCTGGCCGAAGAGATTTTTGATCATTCTATTTTCGATATTAATCTGACGCAAAAACACTTCTGGATCCTCAAGCGAAGCGAGGGAATGAGCGAAAGTTCCGCCAAGGAACTCCACGCAACCCTTGTCGGCGAGTTTGCGAAGCATCTCGATTACTTCCGGTTCGGCTTGTTGAAGCTGCTCTATAGCTGTGCCTGATATAGAAATGGCACACTTGAAGTCAGATCCATATTCATTAGCCATGTCAAGAAGTGTCTGGCACATCGGAATGTAGCTTCTTTCGGCAAGATTGTTGATGATGTCTTCGTTAGCAAAGTCATCATAATAATAGTGGTCATTGCCTATATCGAAGAAGCGATATCTTTTTAGGCGATATGGCTGGTGTATGTTGAGATAAAAACAAACGTTTTTCATAACTTCTTTATTTTAGATGGTTTTATAAAGTTTAGGATGTTTAAGAAGTATAAGAGAATTAATGATTTCTTGCTGCGATTACATCCTTGTAGATACCGATTACCTTTTGTCCTACTTTCTCCCAAGTAATGCCATGGATTTCCTCTATGCCTTTGTCGCGGAGTGTATGATACATGGCAGGGTAGTTGAGAATGCTGTGGATAGCGTCTGCCATGGCATCTATGTCCCAATAGTCGGTCTTTATCACGTTGGTAAGGATCTCCGCGCAACCTGACTGCTTGGAAATGATGCTTGGCACGCCCATTTCCATTGCTTCAAGCGGGGATATGCCGAAAGGTTCTGATACCGAAGGCATGATGTAGACATCTGAGTCGCGCAGCATCTCATACACTTCTTTTCCACGAAGGAATCCCGTGAAATGGAAACGGTCGGCTATGCCGCGTTTTGCCACAAGTTTGATCATTGCGTCCATCATGTCGCCGCTACCCGCCATAACGAAGCGAACGTTCTTGTCTTTCTGAAGCACTTTTACAGCAGCCTCAACGAAGTATTCAGGACCCTTCTGCATGGTGATACGTCCGAGGAAAGTGACTACCTTTTCTCCTTCAGTGCGACGCTTGATATCAAGGTATTCCTTGTCAAGTGGAATCACTGCATTGTGGACAGTAGATACCTTTGCCGGATTGATGCCATACTTATCGATGACAGTGCGACGAGTAAGTTCTGATACGCACATGATATGGTCGGCATTTTCCATACCGTCTTTCTCTATTGCAAACACCGTAGGATTGACATTGCCGCGTGAGCGGTCATAGTCAGTGGCATGCACGTGAATCACGAGTGGTTTGCCGGTGACATTCTTAGCGTGGATGCCGGCAGGGTATGTCAGCCAGTCATGAGCATGGATGATGTCGCATTCTACGGTGCGGGCAATCACACCGGCAACGATAGAGTAATTGTTGATCTCTTCAATAAGATTGTCGGGATATCTGCCGGAGAACTCAATGCAACCGAGGTCGTTGAGCTTCATATAGTTGAAATCAGCGTAAATATGGTCGCGAAGATCATAGTATAGTTGAGGGTTCATGACCTTGCCGATTCTGCTTTCCACGTAGTCCCAGCTGACGTCTCTCCAGGCTACAGGAGTGCAGTTCGCCCCGATGATCCGGGCAAACCCTTTTTCCTCGTCGCCCCAGGGCTTAGGAATCACAAACGTGATGTCCATATCTCCGCAAGCATGCATCCCCTTGGTAAGTCCGTATGACGCTGTGCCAAGACCACCAAGGATATGTGGGGGAAATTCCCAACCGAACATTAATGCCTTCATATCTTGTTAATTATCGTAGTTCTGTAATTTGTTGAGTTCTTTCAC
>CAMWQY010000336.1 GCA_947176355.1 uncultured Porphyromonadaceae bacterium | reverse complement strand
CTTGACTGCTATAAGCTCGACGGAACTCAACTCTGGAGAATTGACCTTGGTCAGAATATCCGCTCCGGCAATCACTACACACAGTTTATGGTGTATGATTTCGATGGTGACGGCAAGGCAGAATTAATCTGTAAGACAGCACCCGGCACAATAGATGGCAAAGGGAAAGCTGTGCTTCTTGGAAATGATAAGGCTACAGATGACTACCGTGAAAAAAGCGGTTCACTTGCAGGCGTAGTTAAAAGCGGTCCGGAATATCTCACTGTGTTCAATGGTGAGACCGGAGCAGAGATAAATACCATCTACTACAATCCCCCACGCAGCATCCAGGCTCATTCAAAGAGTGGATGGGGTGATGCCAACGGCAACCGTTGCGAGCGCTATCTTGCCGGTGTGGCATATCTCGATGGTGTAAAACCAAGTGCTGTATTCGTACGCGGCTACTACACACATTCTTACGTCTGGGCTGTTGATTTTGACGGCAAGGAACTGAAAGAAAAGTGGCTCCACAAGTCGGAAAAAGCCGGACAAGGTATCTACGGGCAGGGTACCCATTCCCTTTCTATCGCCGACCTTGACGGTGACGGATTCGATGAAATCATCTTAGGCTCCGGCGCTTTGGATCATGACGGATCTTTCCTTCACTCTACAGGTGGCGGACACGGAGATGCTTTGCACGTGGGAGATTTCATTCTTGAAAACGAGGGTCTTGAAATTTATATGCCGCATGAAGATAAAAAAGGTAAATATGCTACCACTCTTCGTGATGGCAAGACCGGCAAGCTCCTCTATTATCAGTCTCAGCCTTCTGAGGGCAAGGACGTTGGGCGTGGTCTTATAGCCAATGTATCTTCCAAATTCTCCGGAAGCGAATATTGGTCTTCACTTAATAGCAATGTGATGAATTCCGGCAAGGTAGTAGGCTCAAAACGTCCATCTGTCAATTTCCGAATTTTCTGGGATGGAGACCTGCTCGATGAACTCCTCGATGGAACTTCTATCACCAAACCCAACAATGATCTTACATCAATTTCAAGTGTAAAGTCATTCGGAGGTACTTCTCATGCTGCTTCATGCAATACAACAAAGGCAACTCCTAACCTGCAGGCAGATATTTTCGGTGATTGGCGTGAGGAAGTAATTCTTCATGACAGTCAGACTGAATCAGACTTGATCATATTCACTACAACTATCCCAAGTGAATACAAGGTGCCATGTCTGATGACCGACCGTCAATATCGCGAAGCTATTGCATGGCAGAACGTTGCTTACAACCAGCCTCCACATCTCAGCTACAATCTTGAAGCGCTTTACGACACACGTCCTCGCATCGTTTTGACTTCCGGCTCTCTAAAGCAATCAATATCACTCGGTGGAGCTATCGACAATATTGAGTTCTCTGTGAAACATGCATCAGGAGCTGAAGTGACAGGACTTCCTGAAGGAGTTGAATTTACATTCGACAGCGATAATGCCAAGGGATATATCTCCGGCATTCCAACAGAAAAGGGAGAATGGACATATACAATTACTACTACCGGAGCGGAAGACGGCGACAATGTCTCAATAACCGGAACTATAAGAGTTACATTCATTGATAAGAGTGGTCGATGTGCTTACTTCTCGTTTGATGCAGTTGGTGCTACAACTGTTGCAAACGATTATAAGACCGGAACAGTAGCCGATATTAAGGGATCAGTGGAAACTACCGATGGCATTTCCAACGGAGCAATCACATTCAATGGAAATGGATACCTTACTCAACCTGTCTATGATGAACTCATGTTTGGTCTCGACGATTTCTCAATTGAACTTTGGATGAAATCTACCGACGAAGATGGATATCTATTCTGCATAGGTACTCACAATAAGACTAATGTAGAAGGAGGAACCGGAAATTGGGTTGGACTCGAGCGTCTTAAGAATGACGCAACTGACCGTCTTTGCTTCTCTATCGACGATGATGTCACCAAAGCTGACTGCTATGCACTGAGCCCAAGCAAATATTTCGATGGAGAATGGCATCAAATTGTTTGTGTCCGTAACAATGATGCGAAATCGACTTCAATATACATTGATGGCAAGCAAAATATGTCTTCATCTAATGTAGGAACCGGAGCTATCAATTTCGATCCTCGCGAACTGTTGTTTATCGGCGGTGATGATGAGCCAACAGCAGGCCGCGAAAACAGAACATTTAATGGCTCAATTGATGAACTCACTATCTATCCTTTCGTACTCTCAGCTGAAGAGATAAAGGCCAATTATGATCGTTTTGCTCCCTCTGCAGTGGAAGAAATAATTGCTATCAGTGGCGATGCTGAGTTTACTGTGGTTGATGCGTTCACAGGCATGATTGTCAAGTCTGCCAAAGGGGAAGCTGCAAAAGGCATTACCTCCGGACTTGAAAAGGGCATATACGTTCTCATCATTGACAATGGCAACGCTAAGGAAACACACAAATTCATTAAGAAATAAAATATCATTCTCCATAAAAAAAGGAAGACTCATTTCTGAGCCTTCCTTTTTTTTTGTTTTATATAGAGTTTCTATTTAAGTAATATTTATATGGATTCTATCATAAAGGTATTATCCTCTGAATTTCAGACATAATCATTATGCATTAAGAATTATACATTTCTATTTAGCATCTTATTAGCTTGGCAGATCTTAATTGGGAGAGGCAATCGATAGATACCGAATGTGATAAATGCTATTCCAATATAGAGCCATACTGCTATTCCGCCGGCAAGAGGACCTGCAAGGAAGATTACTGCCAATAGCAATGTGCAAAGTATGAATGACAGAAGCATAGCAAGCCAATATTTAGTGTCTCCATAATAGAGAATTGCTTCGCATACTGCATTTAGAGCCACAAATACGAGATAGAATCCAATTCCATAGATAAATGCGCTGACCATTGCTGCTTCAGGGAGGAGCATTAACCATACTCCGCAGATGATTTCAATTATTCCAACAAGAAGTTTGAATCCCCATCCGGAAATGCTCCCTATACTGAGAAGCGCGAATACAGTGTTCAGAAATCCGACTGCGCAGATTACTAAAGCAAAAGTATAAGCCATGATTGGAAGCGACGTAGATGGGCTTGCCAAGCACCATATTCCAAGTCCTATAGAAAGAAGACCTGTGATCATAGGTATCCACCAAAATTTTGAGGCGGTTTTAAGCATTGTGCGTGTCATAGTATTAATAATTTAGATTGTTTATA
>CAMWQY010000335.1 GCA_947176355.1 uncultured Porphyromonadaceae bacterium | reverse complement strand
ATCCCAATGTGGTGGCGGATATCGTCAAGGTGGCGAAAGAATATGAGGTAGACATCATCCTTCCGTTTGTAGATGGTGCTATTGAGATAGCCTCGAAAGTCCGCCAGCATCTGCCGGAGGTGTTTATTCCGGTTGGCGACTTTGAGACAAGTCGCACCATGTTTGACAAAGTCGAGGCTGCAAAGGCATTCGAGAAGGCTGGCATTCCCATTCCCAAGACCTACACTGCCATCAACGCCAAGATGCCTGCCATAGCAAAACCAAGGAAAGGTTCAGCCTCAAGAGGAATCAAGATATTCCATACGCTCGATGAGCTGATGCAGCTGGAAAATCTGAGTCATTATCTGGTGCAGGAATATATAGAGAACTGTGATGAATACACGGTAGACTGCTATGTGTCGCAGGCAGGCGAGATATTGACTGTGGTGCCTCGCGTACGCCTTGAGGTGATGGGAGGCGAAGTGACGCGCACCATCACTTGCCGTAATGCCACTCTCGACAAGTTGAGCCGTCAGGTGATAGAGATATTCAAACTGAGGGGTCCTGTGACACTCCAATTTCTCCATGACCTTGACCGTAACCGGTATCTCCTTATGGAAGTCAATCCCCGCCTCGGGGGGGGCGTGGTCTGCTCCATCTATGCCGGCGCACCTATCACTGATTATATCATCGATGAATCGCGCGGCATAACTCTCCAGCCATGCGACGACTGGGCATACAACACCCTAATGGCACGCTATCAGAAGGAAGCCATCTTCTACGAATCATAAAAAAACGGGGTGCGCGTTACCCTTCCGGCGACCATAAGCGTTATAATAAAGTGCGTCATCTGTGGATTTTTGGAAAAAAAGTTGCAAATATGACGTTTATTGTGTAACTTTGACCCCAAATATAGTCCCGGCTGTAGGCACAGTATGGGCAGGCAAAATTGTATCTTATTGATAACCCGAAATTTAGTAAGTTTTTTTATATACATGATCATGAAAAAGACATTAGTTTATCTTTCAATGGGAGCCATGGTCCTCACAATGGGATCTTGCTCCAAGAAGGTGGGAGACTTCGCTTCTGAGTATTTCACCACCAACCCGACCCCGCTGGAGACAGTAGGCGAAACAGTACCGGCTACCATTTCCGGAACAGTACCCGCAAAATTCATGCCCAAGAATGCTGTAGTGACAGTCACTCCGGTCCTCGTATGGGATGGCGGCGAAGCAAGCAGCTCACAGGTTACATTCCAGGGTGAGAACGCACGTGCCAACGGCCAGGTGATCTCATACAAGGAAGGTGGTCCTGTGACTATCCCGTTCAATGTACTCTACCAGCCTGAAATGGCAAACAGCGACCTCTACCTTGACTTCAAGGTGAACCAGGGTGGCAACGACTATGTTCTTCCCCGTGTTAAGGTTGGCTACGGTGTAATAGCTACATCTACCCTCACTGATGTTGCAGTGCTTGAGCCCGCTCCGTCCACCAGCAACTTCGAGCGCATCATCCAGGAGAAATACAGCGCTGAAATCAAGTTCCTCATCAACCAGGCAAACATCCGCGCCAACCAGGTTGATGCCCCTGATTATGTAGACTTCAACAAAGACCTTATTGCTGCAAATGATGCTCCCAACAGAGAGATCGAAAATGTGAACGTTCACTCTTACGCATCTCCTGACGGCACCATGGCATTCAATACCCAGCTTGCTGAAAAGCGTGAAGCCAACACTGTCAGCTACATGCGCAACCAGCTTAAGAAAGATAAGATCACAGAATTCGGCGAACTCACTTCAGAGTTTACTCCCGAAGACTGGGAAGGCTTCCAGCAGCTCGTAGAGAAGAGCAACATCCAGGACAAGAACCTTATCCTCAGCGTCCTCAAGATGTACAAGGATCCCGAACAGCGCGAGACAGAGCTCAAGAACATGTCGGCTGTCTTCAATGAACTCGCTGAGCAGATTCTTCCACAGCTCCGTTACTCTAAGATCGTAGCTACTGTAAATGTAATCGGTAAGAGCGACGAGGAAATGTTCGCACAGTTTGAATCAAGCCCAAGCGGTCTCAGCCTCGAGGAAATCCTCTATATCGGTACTCTTGCTAACGATGACGCAAAGAAGGAAGCAATCTACGCAGCTGCTACCCAGATTTATCCTAACGACTTCCGCACTTGGAACGGACTCGGTGCTGCTCAGTTCAGCCTCGGTAAGTATGACGCTGCTGCAAAGGCTCTCGCTCAGGCTAAGAAGCTTGCTCCCAATGAGAAGTCAGTCGACCTCAACCTTGGTCTTCTTGCACTTGCCAACAATGACATGAGCAAGGCTAAGGATCTCATCGGCGGTGCAGCCGGTGTGCCTGAAGCAGCTTCTGCTCTTGGCGTTCTCTACCTCAACGAAGGTCAGGTATCTAATGCAGTGAGCAGCCTCGGCAATGCAAAGAACAACAACGCAGCTCTCGCTCAGATCCTTGCAAAGGACTACAGCTCCGCAAAGAATACCCTTGCAGGAATCCAGAATCCTAACGCCAACACTTACTATCTCGCTGCTATCGTAGGTGCCCGCACCAACAACGAGAACATGGTGATGACCAACCTCCGCGAAGCCATCAAGCTCGACAACTCAATGATCGAGAAGGCTAAGAAGGACCTTGAGTTCGCAAGCTACAACCTTTCCGGCCTTTGATCACCGGATAAAGACGATCCCGACAAAAAGATCCGACCTATAGTATACAATCCGACCTCAAGGGCGCGGGCCGTGACTGGCCCGCGCCCTACCAATAGACTAAACACAGACTTGAAATGGTTTTCAAATACGACTATCTCGTGATAGGATCGGGCGTGGCCGGGATGAGCTTCGCCCTGAAGGTGGCCTCGGCAACCCACCGCGTAGCCATCATTTGCAAGGCTACGCTTGAGGAGGCCAACACATACTTCGCCCAGGGCGGAGTGGCAAGCGTCACCAATCTCGAAACCGACGATTTCGACAAGCACATCCACGACACCATGGTGGCCGGCGACTGGCTCTCCGATCCTGAGGCCGTGGAGAAGGTGGTGCGTGAGGCTCCAGGACAGATCCGCGAACTCCTGCGCTGGGGCGTGGACTTCGACCGCAGGGAAGACGGAAGCTTCGACCTGCACCGCGAGGGAGGCCACTGCGAGTTCAGGATCCTGCACCATGCCGACAATACGGGCGCCGAGATCCAGCAGTCACTCATAGAGCGTATAAAGGAAAACCCCTTCATAGACATCTTC
>CAMWQY010000334.1 GCA_947176355.1 uncultured Porphyromonadaceae bacterium | reverse complement strand
ATTAATGATTGTTTAATAGATTAGACGCAAGAATTATAAAATACTTACAAATTCACTTGATTTTTTTTCCAATTGTGCGGTCGCCCATTACTTTCCCAAGTTGTCCTCTCTTTTCCATCAAAGCCTGAGTCTCCATTAAGATCTTCTGTTCCTCTTCGGGCGAAGTGCGTCCAATTATATTGTCAAGTTGTTTCATCTTGGCTCGTATCATCTGATTAAGCATCTCATTTTTCCATTCCAGCACACCTCGAGGCACAAGCATCTTCATCCGATCAATTTCCATTTTTCTTTCGCTGATTGGATTATTTCGGATATAGATATTGCTCAACGGAGGTTCGTCGTTCATAGCTTCCGTGACAGTCTTACGCACATCATCGTCGTGATGACTTGATAATTTTTGCTCTACATAATACCTTGCGAATTCAAAACGGCGTTGCGCCAACTCTTCATTTATACGATCTTCAAGCAGGCGCTCCGCACGTCTTATTTCCTCCATACTAAGATCTTTCGCTGCTATCTCGTCATATCCTGTCTTGAGCATTTCTTTTTTTTCCTTCTCAAGGTTGACATTAAATGTCACATTGTCATTCTGGAAATCTTCTTTTAGGTCTAAGATACGATTGAAGGTCTTGGCAAATGCTGGGAAAGTAAACCAGATGTTGTCTTCTTGCAAATCTTCCGCCACAAATTCTGCTACATTAAGCATACCATGAGAGCCATCTTCGAATTCTACTTCGCAAAAGTCAATGATGCCATATCGTACACAGTGATACACAACATTGCGCTCGTATGGATAATAAGGATACTTTTCCGAAATCTCGCGTCCTTTAGAAGGTCTAAGTTGCTTAGATAGGTCCGGTTGCGGATTGCTCTCATTCTGATCCAGACGATTTATTTCTGAGGTTTGTCTCTGACGCCTCTGTTGCTCAATGACTACACCTCTTGACTTCTCTACTGCTCCTTCAATTACTTCCTCTCTTACTCCAAGAATCCTACTGCACTCCTGAATGTAGACATTTCGCTTGACTTTGTCGGGTATATGAGCTAAAGAGCTGACTACACTTTCAATGGCAGCCACTCTTTTCTGAGGATCATCCCCCACATCTTTAAGAAGCACCTGAGCCTTAAACCTTATGATATCTGTGGCATGACGCTTGACATAGTCTCTAAATTGCTCAGGGGTATTTTCTCTTGCAAATGAATCTGGGTCATGTCCGTCAGGCAGAAGAAGCACTTTGACATTCATCTTATGGGCAAGAAGCATATCTATACCTCTTAGTGAAGCTTTGATGCCGGCTGCATCACCATCATAAATCAGAGTGATATTGTCAGTAAAGCGATGGATCATTGCTATTTGTCCATCGGTCAAGGCAGTTCCGGAAGAAGCTACGACATTTTCCATTCCTGACTGCCACATACCTATCACATCCATATATCCCTCAACAAGAAAACAATTGTCTTGCTTGGCAATCTCACTCTTTGCCTGGAATATACCATAAAGCTCATTGCTTTTCTTATAAATAGCAGACTCAGGGGAATTTATGTATTTAGCCATTCCGCCCTTTAAGTCGCGCCCTCCGAGAGCAACAACTTTTCCCGACGGATTCAATACGGGGAATATGACACGACCTCTAAATCTGTCATAGTAAGAATCTGCCATTTTCTGAGACACACCGAGTACTCCAACTTCAGCAAGACTCTTCAAGTCCATTCCATCAAGTTTTGCGGCATCTGCAAGTGCATGGCCACTGTCAAGATTGTATCCGAGACGGAATTTTTTGATGGCTTCGTCTGTTACTCCTCTTTGATATAGATATTGCAGACCGATATTGCGACCTTCTTCAGTATCTATAAGGGCCTTTCCCATCTTATTGGCAGCCCACTCATTTGCTATCAACAGTGACTCTCGTTCATTTAGCTGACGCTTTTCATCTTCAGATAGTTCCTTTTCCTCAACTTTTATACCATATTTCTGAGCAAGATGCAGCAAAGCATCATGATAGGAGAGTCCCTCCTTTTCCATAATGAAGTTGACCGGAGAACCACCTTTCTTGCAAGAGAAACAATAACAGAAGTTTCTCACACTATTGACTGAAAATGACGGAGTCTTCTCATTATGGAAAGGACACAAACCTACATAATTGCGTCCTCTCTTGATTAGATGTACGTAGTCACTTACCACCTCCACAATGTCAGCAGTGTCGGTGATTTTCTGTACGGTTGCTTTGTCGATCATTTAAGTACCTTGACCCAATGTAGTATTTCTGAAGCTGTGTTTTCACTTACAGGCACAAGAGGAAGTCTCAATTCATTTTCGATGAGCCCCATGTCGTGCATAACACACTTTACCCCTGCCGGATTACCATCTGTGAATAGCAGTCTAATAATATCTCTGAATTTATAATGATAGTCTACCGCTTCTATATAATTACCTTCCAGGCAAAGATGAACCATTTCGGAGAATTCTTTAGGATATGCATTTCCAAGAACAGATATCACACCCTGCGCGCCGAGCGTCATCAAAGGATACGTCATTCCGTCATCGCCACTCAGTACGGTGAAATCATCCGGTTTTTCACGTAGAAGTCGCTGGATCTGGTGAATATCTCCGGATGCTTCCTTTATTCCTATGATACCCGGAACTTCCCGAGCCAGACGGAGCGTAGTGTCTGCGGTCATATTTACGCCTGTTCGTCCCGGGACGTTATAAAGAATCAGCGGAACGGGAGAAGCTTCGGTTATTGCTTTAAAATGGCAATAAATTCCCTCTTGCGAAGGCTTATTGTAAGGTGGCACAACGGAAAGAATCGCGCTATATCCTGAGAGGTCATCTTCTTTAAGTTCCCTTATTATCTCTGCGGTGTTATTTCCTCCAACTCCTAATACAAGAGGTATCTTTCCTGCAGTTTTTTCTTTTATGAAATTTTTAATTGCTTTCCTTTCGTGAATGGATAGGACAGGAGACTCACCGGTAGTCCCAAGCGCCACAAGAAAGTCAGCACCATTGTCCATGACATGGTCTATCACCCTTTTTAAGGCTGGATAATCTATTTCTTTATTTTGTGTAAAAGGAGTGACCAACGCCACGCCCATTCCGAGAATATTCAAATGTGCCATTTGGAACTTTCTTTATAGATGCTGAAATAGATTACAAAATTAAGCATTTTTTTTGAAAATGCTTAATGAATCTAAGATTTTTTTTAATTCGTGATTTGGCGAATAAAACAAAAATAC
>CAMWQY010000333.1 GCA_947176355.1 uncultured Porphyromonadaceae bacterium | reverse complement strand
CTGTCTACATCCATAATATATTCCGAGTCAGAGCCATCGCTGAATAAATACTTATTGCTGCGGCGATAATCGCTCGAATTCAGAGTGCCGACAACCTGCACTTCAAGAGCATTCTTATCGTTGAAATTTCGCTTAAAGAAGAGGTCGAGAGAGGGAGCAAGTTCTTTACTGCTATTCAAATTATCATTTTCATAATCACCGAGGTATGAATCTATCGTATTAGCCAGCGATCTACTTTCTCTATAAAGAGGTGAGATAATAAACTTCGCAGAGAAAAGCGTATTAATATTAGGACTGTAATCATACTTCAAGCTCATATTATGATAATGGTAGTAGAAGGGATTACGATCATGCTCTTCAAGATCTACTTCAAAATCATTGCCTATATAGCTTTCGGTAGAATTGTCAAACACTTGTTTATAATTACGCCAGGAAGGATTATATGAGAGCGTAAACTGAGAAGGACCCTGATGATAGGATGCCCGTACATTCCCGTCCACGAATGCTGTGTTCACCGCGCTGCGACCCCATATATAGACCTGTCCGCCGTCGCTGCGCTTCTTCAAGGTAATATTTAGAAATCCCTTGTTGCCCCTATCAGCATATCGGGCAGGGGTGATCCTTGAAAATTCAATTTTAGCGATATCCTTCGGTTGCAACGCATTGAAATCTTCCATTGTTGAGGGAATGCCGTTTATTAGAATGAAAGGAGTACCACCATCTACAGTCAGCGACCGGTTGATCGGGTTAGCCTCCAGCCCTGCAAGTGGAAGCTTTTGGAAAAGACTGATCGCAGTTGAGGAAGCCTTCACATCAGAGCCGGCAGGGAAAATCACCGTACGCCCTTTGACATCTATCATAGAGTTTGCGTTGACTTGCACTTCATCAAGCATCACACCTTCAGAAAGATAGACTGTCCCTACATCAACATTTTTGTCTGATTCAATCAGAATCTCTGTTGTGTTGTATCCTAACATGGATATTGAAAGGGTCAACTTTGATTTCAGACTGGTAGATATCTCAAATTTACCCTCATTGCCAGTCTGGACACCATCGATAAACTGTGTTCCTGACATGAGGCGGCAAGAAGCACCAACTATAATTGTGGAATCGCTGTCGGATCTCACTTCTCCTTGTATGATCCTTGCTGATATCGAGGAGACCGATAAAACAACCAACGAAATTAAAAAAGCAATACGTCTCATAAAACAAATCATTTAAGTTCTGTAAGGCACTGGTTCAGGAGTTTATTAAGCACACTCTCTGAATACTTATTATCCGAGACCATCACTTTGAGGATCTCTCGGATAGCGACCTTGTCAGCTATAGTCACTTCCGGATATTTCGAAGAGTCGCGTATCACCTTGAAAGCTTTCGTAGCAAGCGCTATACGCGTCTTTGATGTGGCATCAGACATACTTTGAAAATACGACATCAACATATCAAACCAGGAGTCCTCCTCCTGAAGTTCCTTGTTCATTTTATTCAACATCTTCCATTGGCTTTGTTGTTTCTCTACAGCAACTTGCTGACGATATTTCAATGTCGTGGCGTATGTCACTACAAGCTTGCCAATGATATTATCATTATTTTTAGACTGCTTATAACTGATACCGTATGCATATCGGTATATACCCTCCGGATCTTCCGATTTTGGAGCCAAAAAGGCAGCATACGAATAATCTCCACCTAAGTCGGTCAAAGACACATTGTTGTTTCCATTACCATCTCCGACAGCCAAGATGATATCTTGATCAGCAGATGTTACTCTGCCGCTATATAATCCGTAGGCATGCTTGCTGTCTTTATCAATGGCGTTGACAATATTCTTGATCAATTTGAATTGATCTGCAGGGAGAACGAAATTATAGACATCACATTGGCTGGTCTTTTTATCAGTGTCAGGGTCTTTTTCGAGAACGTGGCTCTCAGTGATCTGAGTATCAGGGCTTTTGATCAATGCATTAAATGCAGACTGAATGTTAGACTGTGCGGAGGCCATCACCGGCATGGCTGATAGAATAAGGCATAATAGCCATGTTACTGAAGTTTTCATATCTTAAGTTTTTTTATTCAATAATTCATCATTGTATTGTCACTTGCCTGACGGCATTATCCAACTCTGTCGTATCAAATGAATCTGTGTCATCAAGATCTTGAAGAAACTCATTGTATTCATATATATACGATTCTGCTGCCATCATAGCCAGATCATTGTCAATACGAGCCTGCTGGATACGAAGATATTCATCTATATCGATATTTTCTTCCGGCATTTCTATTTGTATTGTCTTACAGGTCTTGGTCTTTAATGAGTGTTGGCACGAGGAAACAGCATTGTTGCTCGGAATTGGTGATTTGGAATCCTCTTTTGGGGAAATATCATCAGATTTGATATACTTTTCAACTGATTTTATTTCCGCAGATTTTTTGGCCTTCAGCACTTTAGCAATTTTAGGCTGAGGCTCATTAAGCACCTTGTCGGTTATTCTTACCATAATACCGCCGACAAAAACAACGCCCAAAAATATGGCTGCTACCCTCATTACCCAGCGCATTGGTATAGGCTTCCTGCGGATTTTTGGTCGGAAACGATTCCATTCATCAGCCATATCAAAATCAGGCTTATCGATATAAGCACTGCTTAAGGCAGATGACATTTCGTATATGTCACGTAGTACTTCATCGCTTAATATGGACTCCAGTTCCTTGTCAGATAACGAGGAAGGCTCATCCAGCATCTTAGCGATCAATATGTCTTTTTGTTCTTCTGTCATGATTTGCCTGTTTTGAAATGAGTCCTTAATTTCTTTAAAGCTCCAACGATGTTTTTATTGACGGCTGCTACCGAAACTCCCAAGCTTGCTGCTGCATCCTTATAGCTCAAACCATCGGTATATATTTTTTCTACCACCTGCTGCTCACGCGATGTGAGTAAGCGCTCCACTGCCGTCTTTACTTCTTCGTTTCGATGCTCGTAGTCAAAATCGTCCGGCGGAATCTCCCACATAAGTTTCAGCCTGACTTTCTCGCGCACATCGAGCTTCCTTATTCTGCTTAAGCTTGTATTCCTGACCGCCCGCAGTATATAAGCACTTGGATTATCTACCTTCACATCTGCCTCCCAAAGCTTGAGAAAGACTTCGTGTACCACATCCCTTGCCTCGTCATCTTCGTGAAGAAGGCTAATCGCCAGCCTCATGGCAGGAGGAAAGCATTTTATGTAGAGAGTCTCAAACTCGGTAGTGGAATACTGCAT
>CAMWQY010000332.1 GCA_947176355.1 uncultured Porphyromonadaceae bacterium | reverse complement strand
TCGCGTCGCGGTTATGGCAAGCTCGCAATGATTGCGGCCTGCTACGCATCGGCCGGAGCTCGCAGAGGAAGCTACGCAACTTTAAGGCTTTTAGCATTGAATTACACCGAATTAGAACAAGCGAAACTTAAATTATTTTATTTGGAGGCGGATTTGGTGCGATAGTCGCAGCGTACTTTGCCTTTGACTATATTATTGAGCTTTGACTTGATGAGTTGCTTGCGGATCGGGGCTATATGGTCGGTGTAGACTTCCCCTTCAAGATGATCGCATTCATGCTGAATGATGCGGCTGAGAAAACCGGTGAATTCTTTTTCATGTTCCTCGAAATTCTCATCAAGCCAGTTAAGACGAATATGCTCGACACGCTTTACATTTTCGGAAAGACCCGGAATGGAAAGGCAACCCTCCGAACGAGTTATCGGATCCATGTCTTCTATGACGTCGAGTTCAGGATTGATCAATACCATTTTAGAGTCTTTGCATTCAGGGAAATCCTCGGCAAGGACACTCCCGTCAAGGACAATAAGTCTAATCGAGCGACCAATTTGTGGAGCAGCGAGACCAACGCCTTCAGAATTATACATGGTCTCCCACATATCTGCAATGAGTTTCTGAAGATCGGGATAGTCTGGAGTAATTTCTTCCGTTTCGGCTCTCAAAACAGGATGGCCGTAAAGATAAATCGGTAAAAGCATTATTTTTTATTTTTATTTAGTCGTATATTTCTAATTGGTTTAATCGGTTTAATCGGTTTAATTAGTCTAATTAGTCTAATTAGTCTAATAGGGCTTATGGGGCTAATAGGGCTAATAGACTTATGATATAAATTCTTTCAGGAATTGCGGTATAGTTTAGGGGAGAGACCTACGTTTTTCTTGAAGTATTTTCCGAAGAAAGATTGAGTAGGGAAATTGAGATTGTCGCTGATCTGCTGGATAGTAAGGTTGGTAGATTTCAGCAATATCTTAGCTTCGAGTATCAGGAATCTTTCAATCCAAGAAGCAGCAGAATAGCCGGTCTGAGCCTTGACAGTACGGGAAAGATGCTTAGTCGTCACCCCCAATTCTTCAGCATAATACTCAAGAAATCTTTCAGTCTTGAACTTAGCCTTTACAAGCTGTATGAATCTATCGCTTAATCTTGCTCCGGAGTCAGCTCCTGTAGTCAATATATCATAGCATCGATAGGCATATCTATAATAGAATGCAATGATCGAATGCTGAAGAGCTTTTAGAATCTGAGGATTTTTATAATCAGAATAGACCATCTTCAGCGATTCGTAAAGATTCTCAAACTTGGGCAATATATCAAGAGGAATTTTAGCAACGGGGAGTCGCGACATTGCGCTTAGATTTTGCATATCATTGATATGAAGGAAAATATCTTCTACAAAGAACTTCGACATAACTATGAAAGATGCAGCAAAATCAGGACTTATCTTGATGAGTTGGAGAGTCTCACCATTGCGAATATTCACAATAGCCGGACCTTCAAAATCATAGACAATGAGATTGTTGCTAAACTTAAAGCTGCCTTTTCTGACAAAAATGGAAATACTTGCCGTAAGCTTCACCGGCTCGGTAAAAGGCGGCAACATATCCGCCGTGATATAATCAAAAATCCAGAAATCTTTACCAAGAATTTCATCAACATTCATCGGAAGATTGACATAACCATAGTCAAGTTTGCTGCTTTCATCACTCATAACGTCATTATTTTTTCATTTTGTCAGCAATAACGAGTCCACATAAAACGAGACCACAACCCACATATCCTAATGGATAAATGATCTCTCCAAGCAGCAAACAGCCGGCAAACATAGTAACCGGAGGCTGGATATAGAGATAATTGTTTGTGGCAAGAGGACCGATTATCTTCATCGACTCATTCCAAAGGAGATAAGCCATAGACGAGCACATAAGGGCGAGGAAAAGAAGATTGAGCAAATATACCGGATGGGAAAAATCGACAAGGACATCAAGATGGAGAGGTTCACGCTGAATCAGAAGCAGCGGCAGGGAGGTGATAAGACCATAGAAAAAGAGTTTTCTGGTCAGGAACAAGGTATTATATATAGGTATCAATCTCTTAATTGCTATAGAATACACCGCCCAAGACAAAGCGCAAAGCAAAGCAAGAATATCTCCAGTAGGATGGATCTCCATACCCAGACCTTTACTTATTGATTCGCTCATGATGACGAGCGCCACACCGGCGAAGGCTATAAAAGAACCCAATATCTCACCACGCTTCATGCGTGTCTTATATATGACAGACAGGAGTATAGCAATAAAAATAGGAGAAATTGCCGAAATAAGGGATACGTTGCCTGTAGATGTATATATCAGGGCATAATTTTCCAAAAGAAAGTAAAGAGTGCCGGAGCATATTCCGCAAAGGGCCATCTGGAATTCATCTTTCCATGATTTGGAACGAATTTCCTTGAATGTAAAGGCAAGCATCAAAAGATAAGCGAGGAAGAATCGATATACATATACCTCAACGGGAGTCATATCCGCTCCTTCCATCAAGACTTTGGATGCAATGAAACTGCACCCCCAACAAATGACTGTGATGAGGGCACCAATATGGCCGGTAATCTTACTATTTTTCCAACTGTTCTTCTTTTCGAGAATCATATCAGATGTAGGTTTATGAAAAGAGCCCAAAAGAATCATAAACAAGAGCTCATATCTTTCACGCTACAAATTTAGTGAAAATTCGGCTATCTTAAAAATAATTTTGAAGTTTTTCGGTCATAAAGGTCAAGGTTGAGATTTCATATAAAAGATATTGACTTGGAAATGTCGACAAAAACAATTATTTTTGCGCAATATTTTTATCATGTCTTAAATAATTATGAGAGATTTTGAGAAGACCATAGGGAATATGGCAGATAAGCTTAAGACAGCTTTCATTGGATCAATAGATTCGGACGGATTCCCCAATATAAAGGCAATGTTGCAACCAAGGAAAAGAGAAGGAATTAAAACATTCTTTTTCACTACTAACACATCATCAATGAGAGTCAGGCAATTTCTTGACAATGACAAGGCGTGCATTTATTTTTGCGACAATCGTTTTTTCAGAGGAGCAATGCTGAGAGGAAGAATGGAGGTCTTGACTGATGCTACAAGCAAAGAGATGATATGGCGGGATGGAGACACCGAATATTATGCAGAAGGAGTAACGGACCCGAATTATTGCGTACTAAAGTTTACTGCTATATCCGGTAGATTTTACAGTAATTTTCGATCGGAAGATTTCGAAATAGAATAAAGA
>CAMWQY010000331.1 GCA_947176355.1 uncultured Porphyromonadaceae bacterium | reverse complement strand
TGGCTAAATCATCATAATTAATGAACATCGAACCCTCTTTTCCATTAGAGAATTGATACACTCTTTTGGCGTATGGCTGGTCGAATAATGTAGATGGTTTTAATTCTAACATTATAGATGATATCATAGCCATCAATGTAAGGCTGACGGCCATCGCGCAGATGCTGATTGCAGTCTGTGTCTTATATTTGTTGAGATTCCGGAGGGAAATCCGTATATAGTGTAGTATCATAAATAATTGATCATTGATAATTGATAATTCATCATTCTTTTAAGTATTCGATGGGGTCGGCGTGCATTATGTCGCGGATCTTCCATGCGATGGTGCAGGCGGTGATGGCTATTATTAGCGATAGGGTAATGATATAGGCGATTGCCATATCACCATAAGAAATTCCCGGAAGAACATTACGTTTGACTTCATCATAATCAAATGTTATGAAGAATAATGGCACGGATATTATGGCAGCCACGGCAATTATCCAGATGTACGTGCGCGTGAAGATCCGGGCGATTATCTTGGGTCCGGCACCGTTAAGTTTTCTGAGAGCCATCTCTTTTCGTCTGCGTCGGGTGTCAAGAGCGACTCCTGCATATACTCCCGCCATAGTGGTGACCACACTGATGGCAGACAGAATGTATATGATTGTGATTAATATGAAAAATACGTCGTATTTTTGTGCAACATTATCATAATAGCGTTCAGCCTTGATATCGATACGGGAGGGAAGCACCTCCCTTATGGCGTTATTGATTGCTTCCGTAGCTTCCTTTTCCCTACCTGCTTTGGGGAGAATAATCTTATCGTAGTAATCAAAATTCACAGGCTTAATTTCATCATATAGCGCGATGACACAGCTGTTAGATTCTTCATGAAAAGGTAGATTGTCAATTTCACCTTTTATCTCATACTCTCCAACATTCGGCAAGTTTACTGTGGTTCCGTTCCAAAGATTATTGTCAATCAGTTTCTGTTTGAATTCTTTAGAAATATACGCATACTTTGCGGGATTCACTTTCCCCGGATAGTCTTCTTTCTCAAGATTGAAAAAATCAATCCAATCCTCACCATCTTGATAAACTTCAGAATATGGGATATAATCTTTCATTTCCTGATCGAGCGGTAAAGACGACCTATATTCTATGAATTTATAAATCTTTTCAATTGATTGGGTGGATTGCAAAGACTCAATTATGTCGAATATTTCCTTTGATTTTTCTTCAGTTATTCCATTCACACGGACTTGCAGGCATTTCCTGTATCTCTCCGTATTATCCGGAATTCCGTATTGTTTTTTTAAGCTTGATATCGACATGAATAAGAGAACGGTAGCCCAGATAAAGAAAATACTCACTGTCATTTGGAGCGTCAGTCCAACATTACGTATGCGATGTTTAGGGATAGGCTTCATGCGTAGTGCAAGTCCTGTCTGATCCATACGTATCCTTCTGACAGTTATAGCAACACATACAAGACTTATCGCAATCAAAATGGCTGTTGATATGAGGGCTATCGGTATGGCACCGTTAAAATAAAAGTCTTCGGATGCAAATACTTTTTCGTAACGAGAATTGATAAATCCTGTTGAGATGGAAATGAGAGCAAGGGTCAACAACAAGGTCAAACCTAAGACAATCAATATTTCTGTTGAAAAGAGAGCGAATAATGATGCCGGTTGGCTACCGATACATGTACGGAGTGCCACCTCCCTTTCTCGCAAGCGGAAAAGTTGGGTCTGTTGCCTAAGATAATTGGAAAAAGAAACCAATACAAAGAGGAACATAAACAAGATGATGCAACTGCGGATAATGTCACCGGTTTCATGAGAATATATTTCCTTCACATTTTCCAATTTCACCTCCTCGTTAGGAAATAATTCTTTCAACTCGTCTGTCAGTGCTTCTTTGGAAGCTCCCTCATGCAAAATAAAATAGCATGCCACATGGTCAGTATCCGGAATATGATCATCGGTAATCATAACTTCGGAAATTCTATGAAGAATCCTATCGTCGGGTGATGGAGTTTCCATCACGTCCTTGATGACATAGCTTTTTTCAAGATCTGTTCTTGAGTCTGGGTGATAGTAGAAATATACATTGAGCTTTTTCCCGACCGGATTTTCTTTTCCATATAGTTTTCTTGCCAACTTTTCACTTATGATAACCTCCTCCTTTGAAAAGGAATCAATTTTTCCTCCTGTTATAGCTGATTTTATTCCATGAAATTTCAAGAATGCGCTATCCACCATGGAAGTCTGGCTAATGAGAGATCGCTCCTCTTTGGTATCTGAATTGGAAGTTGGAAGAATACTGTATGTTTCAAAGCCAATGTAATGGATCTCGTCAACATTTTTAAACTGATGTCCCAAGATCAATGGCATTATTGCGGAGTGGATAAAGGAACTGCCATCTAATCTGACTTTTTCAACCCTCTCGGCGTATGGTTGACTCAGCAGCGGAGATGGGGTAATATACAAAGCAAACGATGAAATTATCGCCATCAATGTCAGACTGACTGCCATCGCGCAGATGCTTATGGCGGTCTGGGTCTTGTATTTATTGAGATTCCGGAGGGAAATACGTATATAATGTATTAACATCTTAATTCATAATTCATAATTAATCCTTGACTTTACCATAAAGCGCCTCTCCGAGGCTACTGTGCTATTCTTAGGATCGCCCCAGACTGAAGTCTGGGGTTTTGTCATGATCATCAGGTCTCCGACCTGAATTGTGCTATTGCTAAATTTTGACGCGTGAGGACGCACACGGAGTGTGCTTACTACTCTTACATGCGGACTTGTGATACAATGTGGCCGTCGAATAGCTTTACGGTGCGGTTGGCGTAGCCGGCGTCGTGCTGGGAGTGGGTCACCATCACTATCGTAGTACCTTCCTTGTGGAGTTCGGAAAGAAGCTGCATCACTTCCTCACCATTCTTTGAGTCGAGGTTACCCGTAGGTTCGTCAGCAAGGATTATCTTGGGACTGGCGATTACGGCACGTGCAATCGCCACGCGTTGTTGCTGGCCACCGGACAATTGTGCGGGGAAATGCTTGTTTCGGTGCGATATATTCACTCGCTCCATAACTTCTTGTACCCGCTTTTTCCTTTCCTTTTTAGGAATACCCATATAGAGGAGGGGAAGCTCGATGTTTTCCTCTACTGTAAGTTCATCAATAAGGTTGAAGCTTTGAAAGACGAAACCGATGACACCTTTACGGATATTTATTCGGTCGGTCTCCTTCATCTTGCTGACGTCTACGCCGTTGAGGATGTAGGTGCCGT
>CAMWQY010000330.1 GCA_947176355.1 uncultured Porphyromonadaceae bacterium | reverse complement strand
GTGATGGGATGGGTGATGGGCACTGTCGGCAAGAAGCTTAAGGCCCAAGGTCTTCGCACTATGCAGATAGGCGGACAGATTCTGTCTACTATCGAAGAAAGCCTCGGCGGACTGCGCATCATAAAGGCATTCAATGCTGAAAAGCAGATGGATACCCGGTTCTGCAATGAGACACAGAGCTACGTGAAGTCAGCCAACGCTATGCTGCGGCGTCAGGCGCTCGCTCATCCCATGAGCGAGTTTCTTGGCACGATCGCTGTAATGGTGGTGCTTTGGTTTGGCGGCACGTTGATACTCTCAGGCACATCCACCATAGATGCAGCATCATTTATCTTCTATATGACGATCTTCTATAGCATCATCAATCCTGCCAAAGATCTTTCAAAGACCGGATATGCTGTATCAAAAGGTATGGCTGCGCTCGCAAGAATAGATAAGATTCTTGATGCCGACAACCCTATTAAGGATCCTGCACATCCCGAGACACTCCCTGGAGATCTACAAAATACCCCTGCTATAGAATTCAAGGATGTATCCTTCAAATATGATGATGGCGACCGTATCGTACTCGATAATATCAACCTTAAGGTGCCCAAAGGGCATACGGTGGCGATTGTCGGGCAGTCCGGCTCCGGCAAATCCACTCTCGTCGATCTTATTCCCAGATTCTATGATGTGACCAAAGGGTCTGTAAAAGTCAAAGGTTGTGATGTCCGCGACGTAAAGGTCACCGACCTACGAGGACTTATGGGCAATGTCAACCAAGAAGCAATTCTATTCAACGACACTTTCCGCAACAACATAGCTTTTGGAAATGAAAATGCTACAATGGAAGAAGTGGTGCGGGCTGCCAAGATCGCCAATGCCCACGACTTCATTATGGCTACTCCCAATGGCTACGACACTCTCCTCGGCGACCGTGGATGCCGCCTCTCAGGAGGCGAACGCCAGCGCATCAGCATCGCTCGATCCATTCTCAAGAATCCTGACATTCTCATACTCGACGAAGCCACCTCGGCTCTCGACAACGAGAGCGAACGTCTTGTGCAAGAAGCTCTCGACCGACTGATGTCTGATCGAACCACGATTGTAATTGCCCACCGTCTCTCCACAATCGTAAACGCCGATATGATCTGCGTGATGAAAGACGGAAAGATCATCGAGACCGGCACCCACTCCGACCTCCTCGCCCTCGACGGCCAATACGCCCGCCTTCACGCCCTCTCCTCCTAAACACTCAATGCATAATGCATAATGCATAATGCACAATTATCTCTTATGTTTAAACTTATAAAATTATAATTCATCCTGCATCGAATCTTATTTTCTATTGGAATTGATTGTGAATTATGCATTATGAATTATGCATTAAAAAAGAAAATGACCAACATAGCAGTATTCGCCTCCGGCACCGGTTCAAACGCCGTAAATTTAGTCAAATCATTCAATTCCGGCAATCGCATCCACGTTGCCCTCTGTCTCACTGACCGTGAAGATATACCCGTCATCGAAAAGATGCGGGAACTCGGAGTTGAGACTATCTATTTTCCGCGCTCTGTCTGGAAAGAAAATCCTCAGGCTATCCTCGACGTGCTCAAAAGCCACGACATTAAAGTAATTGCCCTTGCCGGATTCCTTTCATTCATCAAAGAGGAAATAATTAATGAATATGAAGGTCGCATTTTGAATATCCACCCATCCCTCCTCCCAGCTTACGGAGGCAAAGGTATGCATGGAGGAAATGTCCACAAGGCTGTCATCGAAGCCGGGGAGACTAAAAGCGGTGCCACTGTCCATTTGGTCACAAACGACTTGGATGCCGGTCCCATTGTCGTCCAGCGTGAAGTCGAGGTCCTTCCGGATGACTCTCCTGAGTCGCTCGAAGCAAAAGTGCATGAAGTGGAATATTTAATTTTCCCGGAGGCCGTGATGAAGACCGTCGCTGCTTTTAACAAACAGACTCCATCTGAAAGCAACACCCCAACTCCCCCCGATATACCCAAAAGTGTTGACGATGCCTGGGCTGAGACTCTGGGAATCCCAAACAACGTTCCCCCAATTCCTAATACTGCACAAACTCATTTCAGCAGTCAGCCAAACAACATGAGCCCCACTCCTGCGGGTCCAACAAGCTATTCTGCTACGGCAAGTTCCATGGGGCAGAGAAGCATGGCATTACAATCAGAGCAGATGCCCCCTACATATCTTGTATGGTCGATCATAATGACAATCCTTTGCTGCACAATCCCGGGCATTGTGGCAATTATATTCTCAGCAAAAGTAAGCTCAAAATACTATGAAGGCGACTTGGACGGCTCACGCCGCGCCTCCCGAAATGCAGAAATCTGGATTATCGTCTCATTTGTGCTCGGAGTCCTCTCCAACACCCTCTATCTCCCGTTAGCCCTTGCCGGCCTCTTCTAAAAATAAATCAAAATAAATCGATTAAAAATCGAAAAATAAAATAAGGACGCACCCAACTGCGTCCTTGATTTATATAGCCTTTACTTATGTAGTAACAAATCATGCATTATGAATTATGCATTATGCATTATTCAAGACTCCCGTCGAATAGTAAACTCAAATAGCTCTACAAACATATCCCGCCACTCATTGTCAGGGAGCGACCCCAAAAGCATATCCGCTTCCGCGCGCATTTGCTCCATCACTGAATAAGAATACTCAATCCCACCTTTTTCCTTAGCAAACTCTATGAGCACCTGAATTTCGCCATCCGTAAGATTGCCTCGTTCCAAAAGGGCACGCATCACGTCGCCCTCTGCTCCCCCACATGTATTCACTGCATATATAAGCGGCAAGCTTATCTTATTCTCCCGCAAATCATTCCCCGTAGGTTTCCCGACCTCCTTATCCTCATAGTAGTCGAATATATCATCCTTTATCTGGAAACAGAGTCCAAGAAGACGAGCATACTCCACAAGATTTCCTATTTCCTCGTCGGTAGCATCCGTTGTCTCTGCCCCCATCTTTACGCATTTCATGAATAGGGAGGCTGTCTTCTTCCTGATCACTTCAAAATATCGCTCTTCGTCGATAGCACAGTCCCTTGCATTAGAAATCTGATCTATTTCTCCAAGAGAAAGCTCTTTGCCCAACTCAGCCACTGAGACCACAGCCTTCATGTCTTTCGTCCGTATTGCTTCCTGCAGAGCCGTACTGACAAAGAAATCTCCCACAAGCACTGCTATTCTATTGTCAAACTCCTTGTTAAGCGTCGGTGTCCTGCGTCTGTAGTCGGCATTATCCACCACATCATCATGTATCAGCG
>CAMWQY010000329.1 GCA_947176355.1 uncultured Porphyromonadaceae bacterium | reverse complement strand
TCCCCTTCTTGTTTTGGGTTGTTTATGTTTTCTTCAATTTTGCCGCTTTCTCCGGGTGCAAGATTTGGAACTGAAATCTTCATGGGCTTTCCGATCCTTCCATTGACGACGGGGGTGGCGGTGAATTCATATTGATCCAATCCGGTATGATGATTTCTGTTGGTAATCTCTATCTCCACCTTCCCATTATCCTTGTCATAGCTTATCAGTTTGATTCCTATCGGAGCATAGACAGTCTTGACTTCATTATACTTTGGATTGAGACTGCGGTCGGCAAATACCACGCCGTTCATGCAGAAAGCCTTCAGATTGGGTTTGTCGCCGAAGTCTCCTCCGTAAGACACTTCTGTCTTTCCGTCGTGACGGACACGAATGATGCCTTGGTCGACCCAATCCCAGATAAAACCTCCTGCCATTCTGGGATGGCTATAGATTTCTTCCCAATATTCCCCGAAGTTCCCCATGGCATTGCCCATTGCGTGGGCGTATTCGCTGGTCAGCACGGGGCGTGTGTCGTTGTCTCGTTGGGCGATGGAGAGCAGTCTTTCCCATCGGGCATTTTCTGCTCGCTCTTTGTCTTCTCCCTCTTTGATACCCGGGTTAAGATACTCAGCTTGCACTCGGGTATAAAACCTGCTTATTATGTCTACTGTCGTGGGGTCGGGATTGCCATCCACTCCTTGTGCTCCTTCATAATGCACCGGTCGTGTAGGATCGAAGTCATGAAGCCAAGCCGAGATGGCCGCGAAGTTGGGGCCATAGCCACTCTCATTTCCCATGCTCCAGAAAACTACCGACGGATGATTCTTGTCTCTTTCTGCCATCCTGACAGCACGGTCCATAAATGCAGCATGCCAATCAGGAGTGCTGGCCAGTGTGCCGCGTAGGCCATGTTCCTCAATGTCAGCTTCATCCATTATGTAGAGACCAAGCGAGTCGCACAGCTCATACCATCGCGGAGTGTTGGGATAGTGGCTCGTTCTCACGGCGTTGACATTAGCTTGCTTCATCAGCATAATGTCTTTTTTCATTAGTTCATCACTCATGACGCGTGCTGTCAAAGGATCATGCTCATGACGGTTGACTCCACGAAAACGAATAGGACGTCCATTCACCATCACTTGCCCATCTTTTATCTCGACACTCCTGAATCCAACTTTGCTCTCTGTGCGTTCGATCACATTCCCATTTGCATCGCAGAGTTCCAGTTGAAGATCATAGAGGAAGGGTGTCTCGGCAGTCCATTTGTGTGGGTTTTTCACTCGATGTGAAATCCTGCCAAGTTTACGCGGCCCTCTCTGAGGATACCATTCGTTCATCACCGATGCCTTATGGTCGAGATCAATAATATCGTTGATATTGATTATTGTGTCGAAAATAGTGGTCTCTTTGTCTGATAAAATTGCTTTCAAGGTGAAATCCTTACCTTTTTCTTCTCCATATACTGAAAATTGAGGATCGATCTGAAGGGTGAAATCCTCGTAATCTTCATCTGGAAGTGTGCGTATTGTATAGTCTCTGAGGCGCACATCGGGGGTATGGAACAGTGTGATATCTCTATGGATACCCGCAAATCTCCAGAAATCTTGATCTTCAAGGTAGCTGCCGTCAGAATATTTATACACTTCCAGAGCTATTTCATTTTTCCCTGCACGAAGATAAGGAGTGACATTAAACTCCGCCGGCTCCATGCTGCCTTGAGAGTAACCTACATTTTTTCCATTGACCCATATATAGAATGCACTCATCACTCCGTCGAAACGAAGAAATGTCTGTCCCGACTTTAACCAAGATGCCGGGACATCTACAGTCCGCCGATATTGTCCTGTAGGATTTCGTTCGGTAAATGCTGTATAGTTTTCCTTTGGTGTATCAGTGACGTAGGGGGGATTAATCTTGAATGTGTACCCTGCTGACGCATAGATTGGAGTTCCGTATCCATTGACCTCCCAGACCGCCGGCACGGAAAGAATATCCCATTTAGAGTCATCAAACCCCACTCTTTCAAATCCATTGACCCGACCCTTATTGGTAGGCGACCAGTGAAAACGCCAATCTCCATTTAGGCTGATAGAGCGATCTCCCTTAGCAGTGCCGTATGGTATAAATGCGGCTCGGGCAGGTTCTCTATTGATTTGAAGAATATGATGGTTTTCCCAATCCCGTTGCTTCCGGTTGGATAGGGGAGCGGGGAAAGTCACGTCAGACTTTCCCATTGGTCGGCTTGTGGCTACCGCAATTCCTCTTTGCTCAGAATTATTCACAGCACAATAGAAATGATAGACCACTCCATCATGTTTGACAAGATAGCTTTTGTGAGCAAACATTTCGTCAAAATCTTCTGTGGGATAGATGAGGTCATCTCCTTCCCAATCATCCCATGTCACTAAATCGTAGCTGCAAGCAAATGTATTGAATGCCTTATAGGTTCGCGACGGATTGAAGGCTGAAAAATAAAACATCACATAGAGGTCGCCCATCTTGACAATCTGTGCATCGCCTGTGATGGTACCCTGTGCCTCGTGCGTGAAGATAGGATTTTTTTCGTATCGCTTCCAATTAGTCATGTCGTCGGAAAGTGCTATCCCTATGCGTTCCCCTTTCACTCCCGTCTCAGGGTTGATACCTCCGGCATTGTAATACATCATGAAGCGTGATCCTAACTTGCGGGATGGATCTTCATAGATTGTGCTCTTGTATTGTGTCAATGATTCCCACCATTGTGCCTTCTGGTCGGCATACGACAGAATAGGCTTAGGCAGAGTGTTCCATAGATGGGGAGTACCGGGATTTCCTTTTGTCCAGGCAAGTCCTATCGAAAGAGGGGCGTTGACAGCTTCGTAGCCGGTGCCTTCTCCACCTATATAAGTCATCCATCTTTTCCCATCATAGCTATTCATAGCATAGCTGCCTCCCCATTCCATGTCAATTAATGATGGAAATCCACCTTTCTGATTTTTGTCCCATCCCGTGTCTGAGAATGCCAGCACGCGTCCGAGAGTGGTCCAATCAAGTAGATTCTTACTCTCCGCGAGCCATGTCTCATATCCTCGTCCGTCTTTCCCTCCTTTGCCATCGTAGACCACGTAGGTCATATACCATTTGTCGCCCTCTCGAAATACTGTAGGACAATCTATTTTATGATAATTATCTTCCGGGGCTACGACAAGTCCATATTTGTATGGTGTGCAGGCCTCCTTATACACATCTGCCATTCGTTGCTGGCTGACATGAGGTTGGCTGGCAGAAGTGTGCCAGCCGACTAATATGGATACGATGACAAAGAAGAAGCGTCTCATT
>CAMWQY010000328.1 GCA_947176355.1 uncultured Porphyromonadaceae bacterium | reverse complement strand
CTATGGGTTTCGCCCAAAACATTCACCTTCCTTTCTAAAGACAGAAATATAAAGAAATCAGCCATGGCAGCCTGAATACTCGGGTGCATGTGAACTTCCGGATCTTCCACAATCATCAATGCTCCCGGAGTCGATATACTTCCCTGGGTCACAATAGGAAGAATCTGACTAAGGCCAAATCCCATGTGAACGAGATCTACCTTGACCCCTTCATTAGTGGTCACAACTATCCTATACATCTTACCCGGCTCCTTTACCACATTTATTTCATGAGCAAGATGAAATTTTTCACATATCCATTCCTTAACAAGTGAGAAAGACTCCTTATTATCCTGACTTATACGATCAAGAATAAATCTTGTATTTTCGCCGTCGGGCAACACAAAACTACTTTCCACATCAGTCTGATAAGTCCTTGCCAGAACCGGAGCCACTCTTATCGGAGCTATGTATGTCATTTTCTCAAATACACCCACAAGCGTTTCTCTGGCAGCTTTCATTATGGAAAGATCTAATGATTTTCCGGCATGCTTTACAAAGACCGGAAAGAAATTTACAAATGAATAGCGGTCAACTTCTATACCATTCAATATCTTTCCTTCTTCATACAGATCATATACTTTTTTTTGAGGACGCCAAGATAAAACACGAAATAAACGACTACCATTTGAAAGGTCGAGAGAAAGTTCGAATTTTGAGACATTATATGTTCCGTCACCCTTCACTCTGAATGCCACAGATAGATACATCTTTTCGACACTACAGGATAAATCGCTCACATATTGCTGCAACGAAGAATTAATAATTTCATCACCATTCAACGACAGAGCGAATCCAAAAGTTCCACCTCTTTTATTATGGATCAGATCCAACAGCGAATTAGCATATACATAGGGTCCATTGATATTCAGCATGTCGCTCGTAGATGAATTTAAAGTCTGCTTCAACAAAAGCAACGCTTGGATAACAGAACTCTTACCACTACCATTAGAACCTGCAAAGACTGTCAAATCAGAGATATCCAATTCAACAACATGCTCAATCGACTTAAAATTATCTATGCTCAGAAACATATATCCGTATATTTGGTTTCTACAAAATTACAAAAAAAAGTATTTACATCAAAATCTAATATTTTTTCTTTATGCGGCCGTTGATGATTTTAATGGCAAATATGATGACGGAGCATATTGTGGCTATATAATTGGCGATTACAATCGGGATATTGCCGAAAAGTATGCCTTGGATTACAAACAGCACCGAGCCTAATCCGAGCATCAGAAATGTAGGCAAAGCAATACCATCAGTGTCGCGTGTGCGGATTGTTGTATTTTTCACAATAACCCGTCAGTTCTTGAATAATTCGGAAAGTTTGATTAACTTTGCGAAAAGAAATAATATCATAAAACCTGACAATAATCATGGAAAAGACATGGCGTTGGTTTGGACCAAACGATAAGATCACCCTGGATATGCTCCGCCAGATCGGAGTGGAAGGAATCGTGACAGCTCTTCACCATATACCTAATGGTGAGATATGGAGCGAAGAGGAAGTAAACAAGATGAAAGACTACATCGAGAGCCATGGACTCCGCTGGAGTGTTGTAGAAAGTCTTCCTGTCAGCGAATCAATCAAATATGGGGGTCCTGACCGTGACGAACTGATCGAGAAATATAAGGTCAGCCTCGCAAATCTCGGAAAAGCCGGAGTGAAGACAATCTGCTACAACTTCATGCCTGTGCTCGACTGGGCCCGCACCGACCTCGAATATCCCAACCCTGACGGCACATCCAACCTATACTTCAACCGCGCTGAGTTTGCATATTTCGATATAAATATACTCAAACGTGAAGGTGCTGAAAAAGACTATGACGAAGAGACCCTAAGACGTATGCGTGAGGAAGTGGCACCCCGTATGGATGCCGAAGCTGAAAAACGCCTTGTAGACAACATTATCGTCAAGACACAGGGATTTGTCAATGGCAACATCTCAGAGAAAGACCTCAAACCAGTAGAAAAATTCCGCAGCCTTCTCGACCTATACAAAGGGATAGACGCAGACCAGCTGCGTGCCAATATGGCATATTTCCTGAATGCCATAATGCCGGTATGCGATGAGTATGATATCAACATGTGCGTGCATCCGGATGATCCTCCGATGCAGATCCTCGGACTGCCACGCATCGTAACTTGCGATGCTGACATCAAAGCATTTCTTGATGCTGTGCCTAATACACACAATGGGCTGACATTCTGTGCGGGAAGCCTCAGCGCAGGAGCTCACAACGACGTGCCTGCTCTTGCCAAGAAATATGCAGACCGCACTCATTTCGTGCATGCCCGTATCTGTCAGCCTCAGCCAAACGGAGACTTCAAGGAATCATCTCACCTTGATCCACGCCTAATTGACGTAGTAAGGACTTTCGAGACATTGCGTCCTGATGTCCCGATGCGTGTAGACCATGCTCCACTGATGCTCGGCGATGAAAAAATGGGCTACAACGCCGGGTATTCATTCCATGGCCGTATGCTTGCGCTCGGGATGATAGGAGGAATCATGGCAACAGTAAATTCAGAGATCAATTCCTAAACTTCTAAACCATATAGTCATGAAAAAGACATTTACAAAGGAAGAGGCTCAGGCATGGGTAGATAGCCGCGCCTGGGCAAAAGGCCTTGAGCTTAAAGCGGATGCCACAATCGATGCAGTAGAATTTGCAGAGCAATATGCGGCTAATCCCGAACTTTGGGATGCTCTCTTCGCATGGATCAAAGAGACTGATCTCAACACAGTAGCCGCCGGCAAACATGACATAGTTCCGGGGCGACTATGGGTCAATATTCTCGAATACACACCCAAAAGCGCGGAAGACACAAAGATCGAGAGCCACGAAAACTTCATCGATCTGCAATATACTTTCGTAGGCGACGAACTGATGGGACTTGCCGGACATGTCACACCTACAGGTCCATACGATCCTGTAAAAGACAAGACCAATTACACTACTGATGAGGAGATATCTTACGTAGAGGCACCAAACGACACTTTCTTCCTCTATTTCCCTAAAGATATGCACCAACCTTCAGTGAGAGCACATGAGAATGCGGGGCCAAGCCGCAAGGTGGTCGGCAAAATTGAATACGCAAAGTAGTATGTATTTTACCCCTCAACTTTCACTCGTGAAAGTTGAGGGGTAAAGAAGGGATCTCCCCGCTGGGCTATCAAAAATAAAACGGTCAGTTGTCAAATGACAACTGACCGTTTTGGTCGGGGTGACAAGATTCGAACTTGCGACCTCACGCCCCCCAGACGCACAC
>CAMWQY010000327.1 GCA_947176355.1 uncultured Porphyromonadaceae bacterium | reverse complement strand
TTATGCCCAGCGGAAAGAAAAGAAAAGGCCACAAGATGGCTACGCACAAGCGTAAAAAAAGACTGAGAAAGAATCGTCATAAGAAGAAATAATTCGGTGAAAGCCGGATGGTCTTCGTAGACTAACTCAGCAGGCCGCTCCAAGAATGGAGACGGCAAAGCCATAAGGACAAGCCGGACGGATGGGGTGATATTTCATGCCATATCCCGCTTGTCCTTTTTTATTCATATTTCGTGTGCAAATACGAGCAGTTAAAACCATGCATTTGCATTCGAAACTTAAATTTTGTAAATGGAAACAATGAAAAGCGAACTCTTCGTCGACGTGCAGCCTAAAGAGATATCTATAGCGCTGCTCGAAGACTCGCGTCTTGTATCCCTGCAGAAGGAAAGTCGGAATATCGTCTATGCTGTAGGCGATTTCTATCTTGCCAAGGTCAAGAAACTGATGCCGGGACTTAACGCTGCCTTCGTCGACGTTGGGTATGAAAAAGACGCTTTTCTTCATTATCTGGATTTAGGACCTCAGTTTAATACCTACAACGCTTACATCACGGAGGCTCTTGAACATCCGGAGACAGTACCTGAAATCTCAAGCATCGAGCCGCAACCGGAAATCCCTAAACAGGGTAGAATCTCAGATCTTCTTCAGCCGGGCAAGCAGCTGCTTGTGCAGATAGCCAAAGAACCGATATCCACAAAGGGTCCGAGACTGACAACTGAGTTGACTCTTACCGGGCGATTCATGGTGCTTATTCCTTTCGGCAATAAGATTTCTATCTCGCAGAAGATCAAGTCTACGGAGGAAAAGGTGCGTCTGCGTCAGATCATCAGCAGTATCAAACCGAAGGGGTTTGGCGTGATAGTCCGGACATCGGCTGAAGGCAAAAGAGTGGCTGAACTTATAAATGAGCTTCGTGCTCTTGTGGAAGCTTGGAAGAACTCTATTGCAAAAATGCAGAGAAGCACTCCTCCTTCTTTAATATATGAAGAAGAATCAAGAGCTGTGAGTGTGATTCGAGATATTTTCAATCCTTCATTTGAGAGTGTCTACGTAAACGATGCAGAGATATTCGAACAGATTCAAAAGTATGTTTCCCTTATCGCGCCAGACAGGAAAGAAATAGTAAAACTCTATACAAAAGATGTCCCTATTTTCGACAGTTTCAACATAACGCGGCAGATTAAGTCTGCTTTCGGTAAGACTGTTTCTTTCAAATCCGGAGCTTATCTGATAATTGAGCATACTGAAGCCCTTCATGTGATTGATGTCAACTCAGGCAACAGGAGCAAGGCATCGCAAGATCAGGAGACAAATGCCCTTGAAGTCAATTTGCGTGCCGCCGACGAGATTGCCAGGCAGCTAAGACTTAGAGATATGGGTGGCATCATAGTGGTCGATTTCATAGATATGGCAAAGGCGGAACATCGCCAGCAACTTCTCGATCACATGCGCGACAATATGGCCAAAGACAGGGCTCGACACAATATCTTGCCTCTGTCAAAATTCGGCCTAATGCAGATCACTCGCCAGAGGGTTCGCCCTGCCCTTGACATTACAACTGAAGAGACTTGCCCCTCTTGCTTTGGAAAAGGGGAAGTGCAGCCGTCGTTGCTTTTTACTGACAAATTGGAGGAAAAACTTGAGTATCTTACAGAGCAACTGGAAGTCAAGAAATTTATACTCTACATCCATCCGTTTGTTGAGGCTTACGTCAAGAAAGGTATGTTCTCGCTCTATGGGAAATGGAAACGTCGTTTCGGACGCGGATTAAAGGTAGTTGCCGATGAGTCTTTGGCTTATCTTCAATATCGCGTGATCGACGGCACCGGACAAGAAATCTTCCTCCATGAGGAAAGCGACATGAACTCAGCACAGTCAAAAAACAAGACTCGTTCTGAACGTCTGTTGGATGATGAGCCATCAGCCGACAACGTAAAGAAGGATTCAAAGAAGGACTCCAAGACGGAAACAAAGACAGAATAATCAATATTGAGGTTAATGAAGAAAAGCAAATCGGGCAGCTTCCTGAAAAGGACGCTGCCCGTGTTTTTTATACATTTCCTTAACTAAGAAAGAAAGTCTGCTACTATGAAAGTGCTTCCGCCGATGTAAATTATATCGGAGGAGGAAGCATTGCTTCGCGCAGCCTCTACCGCTTCTTTGGGATTGGCAAAAACTTTTCCTTCTATTCCGTGCTCATTGAATTTTGTCTTTAGGTCTGCTGCAGGAAGTGCCCTCGGAATTGATGCGCATGTAAGATAATATATAGCATCTTTAGGGAGAAGTTCTATAATGTCGTCGATTGCTTTGTCTGCAACGAAACCTATTACGATATGTTTTTTGCCCCCGGATTCTTTTGCTTTTCGGTCAAGCTGCGACATTGTAAAGCGGAGTCCGGCTTCATTATGTCCGGTGTCGCAGACGGTGAGAGGTTTATCTGACACTTTCATCCATCTTCCAGCCAAACCTGTAAGTTCGCAGACACTATTCATCCCTGTATGGATTGCATCGGCATCAATGGCGATTCCTATACGTCGCATTTCATAAAGGGCAGTCAGGACAGTGTTGATATTTTTCTTTTGATAGTCACCTTCAAGTTGGCAATGGAAATCTCCACAAATAGGGCTGCTGCAATTGAGACCACCATACAAGGCAGGTTCGCATCTTTGCAAGGGTTTAAGAGAGTCGGCAAATAGGATAGTGGTGCCTGTTTCACTTGCCTTTTCCTCAAATACTTCCCTGATTTCTCCTTCAGCCTCTCCTACCACGCAAGGCACACCCTCTTTTATGATTCCAGCCTTTTCTCCGGCTATCTCTACGAGCGTTTTCCCTAGGAACTGAGTGTGGTCTTTGGAAATATTGGTTATTACCGCTAATTCAGGGGTAATGATATTCGTCGAATCCAGTCTTCCTCCCATACCTACTTCTATGACGGCATAATCCACTTTCTCTGAAGCAAAAAAATCAAATGCCATCATCATAGTGAGTTCGAAGAAACTTGGATGACCCTCATAGTTGCTTTTGCGGAATTTATCTACGAAGTCTATGACGGCATCTTTTGTGATCATCTTGCCATTGACGCGAATTCTTTCTCTGAAATCTACAAGATGAGGGGAGGTGTAGAGTCCAGTCCTGTAACCTTGGCTTTGAAGAATTGCTGCAATTAAATGGCTTGTACTCCCTTTGCCATTGGTGCCTCCTACGTGGATGCTTTTGAATTTTTTATGTGGATGATTGAAATATTTGTCGAGGTCTTGGCTGGTCTGGAGCCCCGGTTTATATGCTGCCGCTCCGGTGCGTGAAAACATCGGAAGCTGTGCAAATAGCCAATCGAGTGTCTGT
>CAMWQY010000326.1 GCA_947176355.1 uncultured Porphyromonadaceae bacterium | reverse complement strand
ATATGTGGCTGCACGAAGGATCTTGGACGTAGTCACAGCCATGAAGGCTGATATCACCATCGCAATGGCTACTACGAAGTAGAGTATGATGTTTCCTACTGAATCCATTTGATATTGTTGTTGTATAATTAGTTTTCTGTTTTCTGTGCGCCTTCAGCTTTTTGGGCGGCTTCTTTCTCAGCTTTTTTAGCAGCAGCCTTGGCCAGGGCTTCTGCCTTGATCTTTGCAAGCTGTTCCGGATCCATAGCCGGTTTAGGTTTCGGCTTGGAAGCCTCTGCTATTACCTCGGCATCTGTCAATTCGGAATGGGCATTCAGGAGCTTTACGAGTTTGTCGCGTGTGAAGACTGCCTGCTCGAAATCATTAGAGAATTCGAGGGCGTCTTGCGGACAAGTTGTCACGCAGAGCATACAGAATGTGCAGCTTCCGAGATCATAGAAATACTTGTCGAGCACTTTTTTCTTTTTGCCGTCTGGCAGCTCCACGAATCTGGTCTTGAGTTCGATAGAACTGTTAGGGCAGTTCATCTGGCAGATGCCGCAGGCAATACACTTGTTGTGTCCCTGCTCATCGCCGATCAGTGTAAGTTCCGCACGGAAACGGTCGGCTATCTTGAGTGTCTGGCGGTTTTCGGGATATTGCTCAGTGACCTTGGGAGTGACAAACTCCTTTCCGGTCACAGCCATACCCTTCGCCAAGCTCGCAATGCCTTTACCTACCGACGAAAAATATTCCTTAATACTACTCATATAATGGTTAATTTGTTATTTTTTTCAGTTGTTTGAATTTGTATGCTATCACCGTTCTACCTGGCCACCAAGGATATCAAGCAGCTCCGTGGTGATGTTTTCCTGACGGAGCTTATTATATTCGAGTCTGAGCCCTTCAAGAAGCTTCTTTGCATTGTCATTGGCGCTTTGCATTGCCATCACTCGTGCGGCCTGCTCCGATGCACGGTTCTCTATAGTGATTTCTTGCATAGTGGATAGCACAAACATAGGAAGCACAGCATTGAATATGCTGTTGGCATCCGGTTCAAATATGCAAAGGCCTGTGCTTACGCCTGAATCAGATCCTTCAAGAAGAGTTTCCCCTGAGATTGGGAACAGAGTCTCAAACAAGGGCTTCTGGCGGCTCATTGAGTAGAATTTCATGTATTCCACACAAACCATGTCATATGTCGAATCTGAGAAACGGTTTCTTAGCTCATGAGTGAATTCATTGACCTTTTGCGCTTCCATTTTTGAATTCACTCCATCTACCGTGCGAATATGGATATGACTGTCTGCGATCTTAGAGAGGGCTTTATGCATTTTCTGACCGATAGGGTAGAGGTCAATATCTACATTATTGCCATATTGCGACTGCAGTTTTCTTATCTCAGCAAGAGCAGCCTTGAATATGTTGATGTTATATGCTCCGCAAAGTCCGTCGTCGCTTCCAAATACAGCAAGAGCTATCTTTCTCACCTCATGTCGAGGCTCAATAAGAGGGCTGCTGAAGTCTGTGCCTGACTGCATTATATGCGCCATCACCGACTTTATCTTTTCACGATAAGGCACGAGTTGCTTGAGCGACAGTTCAAACTTATGCACCTTCGCTGAAGATATCATCTTCATAGCTCCCGTGATCTTCTCGCTCGAAGCCACGGAGCCGATACGTGTCTTTAGTTCCCTGAGGGTTGCCATTTTGTTGTATTATAGAATTTTTATTTGTGGCATGCGTCGGTTTCACTCGGCGCATGCCTGAGAATATCATTTATATCGAGCACTTATCTCCTGAGCACACTCGCGAAGCTTGGTCTGGACATCATCGGTCAGATTTCCTGACTTGATCACGTCGAGCACTTCTTTGCGGTATTTAGCTTCAAGAAGCTGAATGAACAGTGTCTCAAATTCATGCACCTTGTCAATTGGAACGTTTTCAAGCAATCCGTTGACACCGCAGAATATTACAGCTACCTGGTTTTCAACCGGCCATGGCTGATATTGTGGCTGGATAAGAAGTTGCTGGTTCTTACGGCCGGTGTCGATCACCTTTGCAGTTACTGGATCGATGTCGCCTCCAAACTTAGTGAATGATTCGAGCTCACGATACTGGGCTTGAGCGATCTTCAAAGTGCCTGCCACCTTTTTCATCGGTTTGATCTGGGCGTTACCACCCACACGAGACACGGATATACCCACATTTACAGCGGGTCGGATACCTTGGTTGAAAAGAGCGGTCTCAAGGAAGATCTGGCCGTCGGTGATAGATATCACATTGGTCGGAATATAAGCGGAAACGTCGCCTGCCTGAGTCTCGATAATCGGAAGGGCCGTCAATGATCCTCCACCTTTCACGATGGGCTTCAACACTTCAGGAAGATCGTTCATATTAGATGCCACCTGCTGGTTGTCAATGATCTTTGCTGCGCGTTCGAGCAGACGGGAGTGGAGATAGAAAATATCACCGGGATATGCCTCGCGTCCCGACGGACGTTTAAGGATAAGGGATATCTCTCGATAAGCCACCGCTTGCTTTGACAGGTCATCATATACGATAAGAGCATCGCGACCCGTATCGCGGATAAATTCACCGATAGCTACACCTGCAAAGGGAGCATAGTAGCGCATGGCAGCGGAGTCGGAAGCTGTAGCGGATACTACTACGGTATAGTCCATAGCGCCGTGCTTCTTAAGAGTCTGCACGATTGATGCTACAGTAGATGCTTTCTGGCCAATGGCTACATATATGCAATATACGGGTTTGCCTGCAAGATAGTTCTCACGCTGATTGATGATAGTATCGATGGCAATAGCTGTCTTACCGATCTGACGGTCGCCGATGATAAGCTCACGCTGTCCGCGGCCGATAGGAATCATGGAGTCGATAGCCTTGAGACCTGTCTGAAGAGGTTGCTTCACCGGCTGACGGAAAATTACTCCCGGAGCCTTTCTTTCGAGGGGCATGCGAAGCAACTCACCCTCTATCGGGCCGTTGCCGTCGATCGGTTCGCCGAGAATATTGATTACGCGACCGAAGAGACCATCGCCGACCGGTATAGAGGCAATCTCACCCGTGCGACGTACTGTCATGTTTTCTGACACTGCATTCACATCGTCGAGAAGCACAACACCCACGTTGCTCTCCTCGAGATTGAGCGCGACACCGGTAGAGCCGTTTTCAAACTCAACGAGCTCACTGGCTTTGACGTTCTCAAGGCCATATACGTGTGCCACGCCGTCGCCGACGCTCAGCACTGTACCGACCTCTTCAAACTTCACCTGAGAGCTTACGTTCTCGAGTTGCTGCTTTAGAATATCTGAAATTTCGCTTGGGTTAAGCATTGTTAATTGCTTCTTAA
>CAMWQY010000325.1 GCA_947176355.1 uncultured Porphyromonadaceae bacterium | reverse complement strand
AAATATGAAAGACGTAAAGCAAACCCTTCTCGACAGGGTATCAATCAGACGCTACGAACGCGAGGCAATACCTCAGGAAACAATGGACTTCATCTATGATGCTGTCCGTAACACTCCTACAAGTTACAATGGTCAACAATACTCTGTTATCGATATCGATGATCAGGCTTTAAAAGAAAGACTCTATGAACTCACAGGGCAAAAACAGCTCAAGACCTGCAACCGCCTTCTCATCTTCTGCTCAGACTACAACAAAATGTCGCTTCTCGCAAAGAAAAAAGGAGTAGCCATGCCTCCATTTACCGACACAATGGACGGCACTATCATCGGAATCATCGATGCTTCACTTGCCATGATGAGTGCAGTAGTTGCAGCAGAGGCTTGTGGACTTGGATGCAACTGCGTAGGCTATCTTCGCACTGTAGATCCAAAAGCTGTAGCAGAACTCCTCAAACTCCCTAAAGGAGTATTCGTAGTATGCGGACTCGCTCTTGGTATTCCTCGTGAACATCCAGACCTCAAACCGAAACAGCAACGCGACCTTGTGTTTATGAAAAACTGCTATTCTCAGGATCCGGAGAAATTGACTGAAGGTCTTGTTGAATATGACAAGAAGGTGTCTGAATACAATCAGACCAGAGCTGGAGGCACTTCCGACAATGACTGGTGTGCCCACATCATCAACTATTATGATCATGCCATGAACTATCAGATCCTTCAGTATCTGAAAGATCAGGGATACGACATAAAGAAATAATTTTTTTAATTCATAATTCATAATGCTCTTAAAATAATTAGCTACGCAGTTAGTAATTATTTTAAGAGCATTATGAATTATGAATTGAGCGAATAAATTAAGCCCCTTCCAAATCATTGGAAGGGGCTTAATTTATTTGCTCTTAGCGTCGTCCGCCGGCTTTCTGGCGCATCTGCTTCATCATGGCCATCGGGTTCTTGATGCCCCCGGTAGCCATACGCATCATCTTGCGGGTCTCTTCAAATTGCTTCAGCAATCTGTTTACTTCCTGTAGTGAAGTGCCGCTACCCTTCGCAATACGCTGACGGCGTGATGCATTGATGATCTCAGGATTCTGACGTTCGTATGGGGTCATTGAATAAATAATTGCTTCTATTCCCTTGAATGCATTATTGTCAATGTCAATATCCTTGATGGCTTTGCCAACGCCCGGAATCATCGCAGCCAGATCCTTGATATTACCCATCTTCTTGATCTGCTGTATCTGCTTCAGGAAATCATCAAAATCAAATTTGTTCTTGCGAATCTTTTCCTGAAGACGTTCTGCCTCTTTCTGGTCGTAGATCTCCTGTGCTCGTTTGGCAAGTTCGACGATGTCTCCCATGCCAAGGATACGATTTGCCATACCTTCAGGATTGAACTCCTGAATATCCTCCATCTTCTCGCCGATACCGACAAACTTTATCGGTTTGTCTACCACTGTACGAATTGATAGAGCAGCGCCACCACGTGTATCGCCATCAAGCTTCGTGAGAATGACACCGTTGAAATCAAGACGATCATTAAATTCTTTAGCCGTGTTTACAGCATCCTGACCGGTCATAGAGTCAACGACGAAAAGAGTCTCGTCAGGATTGACAGCTTTCTTAATCGCAGCTATCTCGACCATCATCTCCTCATCTACTGCCAGACGACCTGCTGTATCGACTATGACAAGGTCAAGTTTATTATCCTTTGCATATTTGATGGCATTTTGAGCTATCTCTACCGGATTCTTGTTTCCTTCCTCAGTATAGACAGGCACATCGATCTGCTGAGCCAACACCTTCAACTGCTCAATTGCAGCCGGACGATATACGTCACCGGCAACGAGTAGCGGCTTACGGCCCTTCTTCTTCAATTTAAGTGCAAGTTTACCGGAGAATGTAGTCTTACCGGAACCCTGAAGACCAGACATGAGGATTACAGCCGGTTTTCCCTCAAGTACGAGCGGCTCTTCCTTGCCTCCCATAAGTGCTGTAAGTTCATCATGTACGATTTTCACCATCAGCTCTTTAGGCTTCAATGCATTGATGACATTCTGTCCGAGAGCTTTCTGTTTTACTGTATCGGTGAAACTTTTTGCCACCTTATAATTGACGTCGGCATCCAGAAGCGCGCGACGTACGTCTTTCATTGTCTCGGCTATATTGATCTCTGTGATCTTTCCTTCACCCTTAAGGATCTTAAACGATCGCTCGAGTCTTTCCGATAGATTATTAAACATAATATGTGAGTATTAATGCATAATTCATAATGCATAATTCATAATTACTTGATTCTGAACCTACAGTTAATGATTTTATGAAATTATACATTATATTATAGTTATTACTTCAAAAGATTTGTAGCCGTGTCAGGAAATATCACCTTGGGCTGGAAAGTCTTTGCCTCTTCCGGAGTCATGGAAGCATACGCAATTATGATAATTATGTCCCCTACCTGTGCCTTTCTGGCAGCTGCTCCATTGAGACAGATTACTCCGGAATTAGGCTTGCCGGCAATGACGTATGTCTCAAGTCGCTCACCATTGTTGTTATTTACCACTGACACTTTCTGTCCCGGGAGTATACCGGAGGCTTCAAGAAGCGCGGAGTCTACAGTTATGCTTCCGATATAGTTCAGATTGGCCTCTGTGACGTGTACACGATGTATTTTTGAGGCCAGCATTTCTATCTGCATTGCTGTTTTATTTATATCTGATATTATCAATTAGACGTACTTTGCCACAATACACTGTGATGCACCCTACGATGTCGGGCGACTCAGACCATTCCTCGACTGGAAGAAGCGTACGCCCATCCACAATCTCAAAATATTCTACATTCATGTGCGGGACAGCGTTTATTTTCTCCACAACTGTGTCATGAGTAGCCTGAACGGAATGATCTTTAGAATATTCCACACTGTATGCAAGAGCCGCATGAATCTCGGGAGCTACTTTTCTTTGTTCTTCAGTCAAAAGTGCATTGCGGGATGAGAGAGCAAGCCCATCTTCTGCTCTTTTTATAGGGACCGGGACAATTTCCACACCTATATGTTCAGACTCTACCATATTGCGTATTACTGCAATTTGCTGGAAGTCTTTCTCTCCGAAATATGCTCGTGTGGGACGGCAAAGTCGGAAAAGTCTGCTTACCACTTGTGCCACTCCCTGAAAATGACCAGGGCGAAACTTTCCTTCCATCACCTCTGCTGCCGTGCCAAGAACAAATTCATGGTCAGATTTTGTACCATCAGGATACATTTCCTCTACTGACGGAGCAAACACCGCAGTAGCCCCTTCTCCCGCCAACAGACGGAAATCTTCTTCCTCTTTCCTGGGATAAGTAGCAAGATCCACCGGAT
>CAMWQY010000324.1 GCA_947176355.1 uncultured Porphyromonadaceae bacterium | reverse complement strand
AAGAGGAAGCAGAGATATGTCTCCTCCTACGTATCGCTTTTCGGCATTGGTGGTCCCAAAAGAAAGACACATAATTAGACTTAAAATAAGATGTAGGTTGATTCTATTGCACATTTTATACTTAAATTTAGGTTTAAGAACTATAATGATAACATAAAATTATCAATTGTAGTTCAAATTGGATTTTAGTCCGGAGCAAATAGAATGGAGAGAGTTTTAATTATATTTTATAAACTGTCCTTTGTTGTTAAATTTCATTTCAACGCCGTTGGTTAACTCTATTTCGTATCCATTACGTTCTTTCTCGATGCCGATGATTTTCTGTTTCGGTTGGGCACTCTTGACGTAATTTCTTATTTCTATTGGAATAAAAAATGAAGGGACAGACCCTTTTATACTTACTTCAACATTCTTCCAATTTCCAGCATGGTCAAAAGTAACTTCTGAACCATCCGAAAGAATTGCCTCATATTCTGAGATTCGACCAAAGTCTTTTTCAATCTTTACTAAGGTTACTTTTGACTTGAAATTGTTGGCTAAAGTCGTTTGGGCGGCTTTTGGAAGTACGGAAGCATCGTGTGCATAGTGGTCACCGGCACTTGCAGAGATAGATAAACCAATAATGGCAATAAACGCCAATAAAATTTTCTTAATCATAGTAGTTTAATATAAAGTTTTATTATATAGACAAATAAAAAAGAGATAAGTTTAATAGAATTCTTGAAACCGGTGATAATGTTTTTTGAATCGTAAATTTTGTGGGCATAATTTGAAGTTTTATTAAGGTTTTTTGCTAAATTTGCAAATCAAAGTGAATTAAATCAATTTATCAACTAAACTTAACAAAAAGATGAAAAGGTTAGCTACTATAGTTTTATCATCGGTATGCGTTTTAGGAGCTGTAGCTCAGGATGCAGAAAAAGCATGGACAGGGACTTGGGCAACTGCAGTGGAATTTACCGGACCTGGCGATATGCCTCAGTCAAGTCTTTCCGGTCGTGCGCTGCGGGAGATTGTGCAGGTTTCTATTCCGGGAGATGTAATGCGAATGCAGCTTAGCAATATTCATAGTAAGGAGCCTGTAGAGATTAAATCGGTGTTTATTGCCAATGCTTTGGATTCTTGCGATATAGATGTGAAGTCGGCAAAGTATTTGACCTTTAATGGGAAAAAGTCCGTTACCATTCCCGCAGGAGAGGCTGTCTATTGTGATGAAATTAAGTATGACCTTCAGCCGCTTCAGAAATTGGCAATAACTGTGAATTATGGGGAGAATACACCTGTGAATGCTTCGTCGCACAGAGGTTCGCGCACTACTTCCTACATTATCAACGGCGAGGCTAAGCCAAAGACCAAGTTTGTGGATGCCGAGAAGTTAGACCATTGGTATAATATTTCGTGTATTGATGTTCAGACAGACCAGCCGACTGAATGCATAGCAATAATAGGAAACTCCATAACTGATGGGAGAGGAAGCACCACTAATCTTCAGAACCGTTGGCCCGACTTCCTTGCGAAGGCTCTTGATGGCAAGGTTGGTGTGCTCAATCTTGGAATCGGTGGAAATGCAGTAGTGAATGGTGGTCTCAGCGAGCCGGCTGTTGTACGTTTTGATCGTGATGTGCTTGGCCAGACAGGTGTGACATCTGTAGTGATTTTTGAGGGTGTGAATGATATTGGAGGACAGCGTCCTAATCATCAGGAGATAGTTAATAAAATTATAGAAGCCTATAGCAGCTTTATTCAAAAGAGTAAAGATGCCGGAAAGAAAGTGTATCTTGCCACTATAACTCCCTATAAAAACAGTTTCTATGAAAATCATTTCAGTGAGGCGGCACGTCTTACCCTTAATGACTGGATCAGAGCGAACAAGGATGTCGACGGCATCATAGATTTCGATGAATTGGTCAGAGATCCGGCAAATCCTTCGGCATTGCGTCCGGAATATTCCGACGATTGGCTACACCTTAACCCTGCAGGTTATGAAGTTATGGGCAAATTTGCCGCAAAGCACATCAAATAGTCCCTTCTTATGAATAAGATTAAAAGCATTATTATCTGCCTTTTCGCTTTATTGGCAATTATTCCAGCTCATGCAGATACACCCGCAGATTTCGATGTCTATCTGTTGATTGGACAGTCGAATATGGCTGGTCGAGGTCTTTTAGAGGCAAAGGATACTACGGATGCTATTGAAGGGGTATGGCTGCTTAATGCTGACGGAGTTCCTGAACCGGCAGTCGCTCCCCTCAACAAATACTCCACTATTCGCAAGGAACTGTCGCTGCAAGGATATAATCCTGGTTGTGAGTTCGGTAGGATCATGCACATGGAGACAGGACGTCCTATACTTTTAGTAGTTAATGCGCGGGGCGGATCCCCTATAGCTGAATGGCAACCCGATAATTCCAACGGATATTTCAAAGATGCCGTCACCCGCACAAATGAGGCTATGAAGTATGGCAAGCTGAAGGGTATCCTTTGGAATCAAGGTGAAACAGACGTCCAGAAGAAGACATGGGATTATCCTGAGAAGTTTTCCGGGATGATTTCCGCATTGCGTAGAGAACTTGGAGCTGAAGATGTTCCGGTAGTGATAGGTCAGGTAGGACGTTGGAACTGGGCTCCGAAAGAAGATATAGAGAGATTTAATGAATCTATAGTGCCGACAACGTCTGAACTTGTACCCAAATGTTCGTTTGTAAATAGTAAGGGTCTGAATAGGCGTTTCAAGGATAAGGAGCGCGATCCTCATTATGGTCGTGATGCTCAGATAGAGCTGGGACGTAGGTATGCAGAAGCCATCAAGCTTTTTTATTGCAATGAAGAAAGATAACAGTGAGGAATTGTTTCCTGTGGTGGATGAAAATGGCAACGTGATAGGGCGAGCTACGAGGGGAGAATGCCACAGTGGCAGTAAATTGCTCCACCCGGTGGTTCACCTTCATGTTTTTGATGCTGAGGGAAGGCTCTTCCTTCAGCATCGTCCCGAATGGAAAGATATTCAACCCGGCAAGTGGGATACGGCTGTTGGAGGGCACGTAGACTTTGGCGAGAATGTCGGAATGGCTTTGAAGCGGGAAGCTCGCGAGGAATTGGGCTTGACCGATTTCACGCCTGAATATCTGAAGAGCTATGTCTTTGAGTCGGACAGGGAGCGGGAACTTGTGAATAGTTTTAAGACCGTCGTAGATCCATCAGCTGTCAAACCGAGCGATGAGCTTGATGGCGGCAGATGGTGGACTGCGGAAGAACTTGTAGAGCATAGCGATGATCTTACTCCTAATCTCAGACATGAACTAAAATTGCTGAGCATGTTAAGTAGGAATGCATAATTCATAATTCATAATGCATAATTGTTAGTC
>CAMWQY010000323.1 GCA_947176355.1 uncultured Porphyromonadaceae bacterium | reverse complement strand
TGGCTTCATGCAGCCAAACATCGAATAACACTAAAACAACGGCATCAGCAGAAGATGACAGACCTCCATTGGAATATTCCGATGCTGACAGGACGTTTAGTGTTGTCCTTGAGATAACAAGTGATAGTCTTATGACCTGCAACAATAATTTCTCTGGCAAGGATGATAATCCTTTGATATTGGATACGAGTAATCCTAATTTTCCAGATCTATTCTTCAATTGGTTTGACTCAATGGATTCCATACAAATTAACAAACTTAAAGAGGGCTCGGAACTTCACATATCTGCAAAAGATGGCGTTACAGATGCAACTGTTGAAAAGGTCAAACAAAACCTACGGAAATACGGTATTAAAGGGATGTCAGTATCTAATTTCTGAAAAATCAGATCAACATTATGATGCCGATGCGGGATGTAGCGCTCGTTGATATTAAACCACAAATCTCAGCAATCATGAAAACGTTTAGCATATTTATATCTTTTTTTCTTACTGCCATTTGCAATATGGCTGCTTCAAATACGCCTACGGTGTCTTTGAAAATCACCAATCCAACTGCATCCGACCGTAATGGAGAAGTCGTAGAAATTTCTGACCACCGTCAAAACAACCTCAAAAGTATGTGTGCTGTGGTGAAAGATTTAGATGGACATTCTGTACCTTCACAAATCACTCATGATGGGAAATTGCTGGTATTTGGTGACTTTCCGGCACACTCCACAACTGAATACAAGGTCAGCTTTGTCCCTAACAAATATTCGGAGAAGACCGACACTATAAGTGTAGGGCAAATCCGCCATGATATGCAAGATGATTATACTTGGGAAAACGACAAGGGTGGCTATCGTCTTTATGGGCCATCGTATCGTGCAGGTGGAGGGAAAGTGAGCGGCTATGACATTTGGACAAAGTCGGTAGAATATCCAATACTGAAAGAACGATATGACGGGCACATGAAATACGGAATTTCCTATCACAAGGATGCCGGAAGCGGGATGGATGTCTATACGGTGGGACCAACTTTGGGAGCAGGGATGAACGCCCTGATGGTAGGCGACAGTATTTGCTATCCTGTGGCATACGAGAAATGCGAGATCCTTGACAATGGTCCACTTCGCGTCACTGCCAGAATCACTTGTTATCCTGAAAATATCGGCAATGACCATAACGTTGTGGAGACACGAGTCATAAGCCTTGACCGAGGGGATTGGCTTAACCGAACCATGGTGAGCTATGAAGGACTCACAGAGGACAGAACAATCACTACCGGCATAGTGGTGCATAAACAAAATAAACGAGGCTATTCAATTGACAATGACAAACGCTATCTCGCTTACGCGGATCTAACGGATAATCCCGACAACGGAAATGGAGTGATTTTTATAGGCATTGTAAATCCCCGGCTTCCAGACAGCATATCATACGTTCCTTTTGAAAAAGAAATAGCCGACGGTGTAGGACAAGTGCAAACATTGTCGACCATATCACCTGATTCTGAATATACCTATTACTGGGGATCGGGATGGAGCAAGGGAGGAGTAAAAGGTATGGATGCATGGCTAAAATATCTTGCAGATTTCTATACGCGTCTTCAGACACCGCTTGAAATTAGGATCAAATAGGGTCAATGATTTGCCATGTGATGCTTTTTTTAAAAATATTTGAGGATAATCATATTTTTTGTAATTTTGTGGATTGGAAAGCAAAAGAATTAAACATTAATGCAAAGAATATGGGTAAAAGAGTGATTTCAGCCTTATTAATGCCGGCTATTATAGTAGTATCTGGTTGGGCAGCTAAGGTGAATATGGAGAAAACTATATCAGTCGACAACAAGGAAAGGAAGTATATTCTATATGTTCCAGATAACGCCAAGAATAATCCTCCGCTTGTGATAAGCCTGCATGGCGCTGGGGGACATGACACCGACAGAAGTCCTTTTCGCACGTCAGTGGCTGACTCGGAGGGCTGCATCGTAGTGTATCCTCAGGGCAACGATCAGTTCTTTCCTGTATTTGGGGGTTACATTCCGGGGTGGAATGCTTCCGGAGAGACCAACGAGGAGACGGAATTTTTTAAGGCTATAATAAAGGCAGTCGACGATGAGTATAATATCGACCTTAACAGGGTATACTGCTGTGGTTTCTCCAACGGAGGCATGATGACATATTCCAATACGAGCGCAGCCTCTGATATTTTTGCAGCTTTCGCTTCAATAAGCGGATTCCAACTCAACGAGTTTCATCATCACACTGTAGGCGAACGCCCTGTGCCTTTCCTTCACATTCATGGCAAAGGGGATGATTTTGTGAAGTATTCGTGCATGCCTGTCATTCGCGACAACATGGTAGCACGAAACGGGTGCAATCCCATACCACACGTGACAGAAATCAATGGCAAGTTCACTAAAAGTATCTTCGAAGCCGGAGAGGGAGGTTTCCCATACGTATATTATGAAATAGATGGGATGGGACACAATGATTTCACCGACAAGACAGAAGAGGGCAACTCTGCTCAGACAATGTGGAATTTCATGAGTCAATACACACTTAAAGATCCGTGCGACAAGACCTTGAAATGGAGACTCAACATCGATGCCGAGTGTTTTGAACCTAAACTCCACAATTGGAAAGTCTCAAATGGAGGAAAGACATTCCGTTACGGCACTCCCAAGAAGGCAAACAATGCTGACAATAATGTCTATCCATCTCTTCAGTTTAATGAGGGCAATTATAAGTTGATTTTTGAGTCAGAAGGCACCTCAGGGAATCATATCCAGATACAAATGAAAGGTCTGAATGACAATAGCGTGCTTCTCAATATGGTCGGGGAGGTAGGTAAAACTGTAGTTATGCCATTCTCTGTCGACAAGTATGGAGAATACAAAATAACTATCGTGAAGGACGATACGTCAGATACATTTACGAGTCTTGCCATACACTCTACAGATAGTCCTGTGGAATCGGTCAACTGTGAGCCAACTGATATAGATCCTGATGACACTGCACAAGATGAAGGTGGAGTGTTGATTGAAATTCCACAAGACCAAGGTAAGCAATACGACGACTTTACCCGTACAAAAATGGAAACAGGGTCTGATTACACTCTCTATACTGCCACCGGCGACCTACAGATTGCCTTTAAGATGATGGATGTTGATGTAAAAGATTGCGACTACATCCTTATAAAATTTGCCGATCCCGTAGATGGAGGATGGCGTGCCGCTTTCTGGACCGGAACAGAGACGGTTGAAATACCGGCAGCCTCAACTGAATTCAAGTTTGAGTTGGAGTCTTCAATGCTCCTGAACGGCATGCTCCCCCAAATATGTCTTATGACTCTTTGGGGAGCACCTAATCCGTTAGTGGCAAAAGTGGCTGGAGTATATAA
>CAMWQY010000322.1 GCA_947176355.1 uncultured Porphyromonadaceae bacterium | reverse complement strand
GCCGGAATCTTATCATCATTCATAGCCAGACATGCAGAGCATCCCGGTTGACGGATTTCAAATCCTGCTTCTTCTAAAATCTTGTCAAGACCTTCCTCTTTAATTTGATCATATACCATCCATGAGCCGGGGACAAGCCAAGCTGTAACACTGTCAGCTTTCCGCCTTCCTTTTGCTATAGAGGCAAATGCACGAAAATCTTCGATTCTGCCGTTGGTGCAAGCTCCAAGGAATACATAATCCACAGGCACCCCAAGGAGTTTCTGTCCCGGCTTGAACCCCATATAGTCAAGGCTCTTTATGAAAGACGCCTTTCCTGCTTCAGGCACGGTGTCGAGTGTAGGAATACTCTGTGTGATACCAATTCCCATTCCGGGATTAGTACCGTATGTGACAAACGGCTCTATGTCTTCAGCTTTGAATGTCAGTTCCTTATCAAACACTGCATCATCGCCACTCTTTAGACTCTTCCAATATTCCACTGCCTTATCCCAATCTTCACCTTTGGGGGCATACTCTCTTCCCTTTATATATTCAAAAGTGACTTCATCAGGAGCAATGAAACCTCCTCGGGCTCCCATCTCAATTGAAAGATTGCAAAGCGTCAGACGCCCTTCCATAGAAAGATTTCTGACAGCTTCTCCGGCATATTCTACAAAATATCCGGTTGCTCCGGATGTAGTGAGCTTTGACATCAAGAAAAGCGCTACGTCCTTTGCAGTAACATCCTTTCCAAGCTTTCCTTCGATATTGATGCGCATAGATTTCGGCTTTTGTTGCAGAATACACTGCGAAGCAAGCACCATCTCAACTTCCGAAGTACCGATCCCAAACGCGACAGCCCCCATTGCCCCATGTGTCGAAGTATGCGAGTCGCCACAGACTATAGTCATTCCCGGCAAAGAAAGACCACGCTCCGGACCTACGACATGGATGATGCCATTCTTAGGATTCATCATTCCGAAATGCTCCAGACCGAATTCCTCTGCATTACGCGAGAGGGTATCTACCTGAGTCTTGCTAATCGGATCCTCTATCGGCTTATCCTGGTCGTGTGTAGGCGTGTTATGGTCGGGCATACAAAAGATGTTGCCGGGACGGAAACATTTGATCCCTCGGCGACGCATTCCTTCGAAAGCTTGCGGACTTGTCACCTCATGACAATACAGACGATCTATATACAACTGTTCAGGACCATCTTCCACATGCTGCACTACATGCTTATCCCAAATCTTATCAAACAGAGTGTTTGCCATATCTTTATACTTAAGTTAATATTTTTACCTTAGAAACTGCAAAATTAATCCAAATTCCACAAAAATCCTAATATTTCAATCATTTTCATACTAAAAATATCAATTAATCCCAAAATAATCATTATCTTTGCATTTATGAACTACAGAAACTATAAATCTATACAATCCAAAGCCTCAACCCCATGGAACTTGACAATTATAAAGCTACCTTCGAGAGTATAGTCTCTGACACATCTAAAGGAATCGAAGAAAGAATCGAAGAAATACTATCTTTAAAGGAAGAAATTGAATTCTCTGAAGAAAGGGAGGAACTCGTTGTAGACGAATTTTGCTATAGCTTGCTAATTCAAATGCTGATAAATGAAAATGCCACCCTGAGCAACATCGAAGATCTCATGCATCTCTACTCTCTTCTTGCCGAGACTTTAGATGAAGAGGGCAATTACCCTCCAATTAAAGATATTGCTCATGAAGTAATAGAAATGATTCGCATCAATGCGGCGCCATGGGACATCATTAAGGAAACTCTGCCCGAACTAATAGATGCGGTGAATGACACTGTATATCATCATATTTCTTACAACTTACATCTATGGCTATTAAAAAAAGCATTTGAAGCCAACGATTTAAATGAAGATTTGAAAGGTCGCGCACGCCACTTGCTCAAACTTCGCATTTTATTGGAGCGACCTGATCGTCACGAATACCTTTTAGACAAACCTCTGCAAGAGGCCATAGCCCGACTCTTCACACCGGATGAACTCGTTAAGATTATACTTCATCCTCAATTGGGTCATCTGAGGCAAGATCCGGTGGAATTCACCTACATCTGGGAAGACATCTACTACGACGTTGAAAAGCGTCTTGACGAACGCTTTGCCAATGCCCCTCGACAGATGGGATTCTGCTTCCTCTATTGGAATGCCAAGCGAGAAATTCTGAAAAATGAATATGGTATTGACTGGAAATCACCCTCACAGATGAATCCAAGAGTGAAGTTTGACTAATACTCTATGTCATAAATTTGGAATCAGCAGTCAATAACCTTCCAATTATTATCAATATGGAAAATAAAACTCTTACAGAAAAAGTCGATATTTTGCTGGAAAGCGACAACCTCAACAATGAAACATACAGTAAAATATTCAAATTGGTAGATGAAGCTCCGGAAAGTAGCGAACGTGACGGACTTCTTGCAATGATTTATCATGATGGAATGGGAGTGCCACAAGATCTTGAAAAAAGCTTCGAATACGCTGAGAAAGCTGCCTTTGATGGAGGCGACCCGTTAGGATATTACATACTCGGCTTCATGTGCGATAATATTGAGACTCCTGACCAAAATTCAGGAGGACCTCGCCAGAAATACGATCACTATGATGCTGAGCGGTTTTATGAAATCTGCGCAAAAAAAGAAAGCAAATGGAAAATACCGGCATGTAACTGGCTTGGCGACTATTATATGAATTCCGCAAGAGGTGGTGATCCTGAAATAGGATTAGAGTATTATGAAGAAATTGCCAACCAGGATGCCGAAGCTGCCGGAAAATTGAGCGACTACTATTGGAATTGGGTGATTCCGGATAATACGACCGACGACGGACTGAATCGGAAACTCTTCAAATGGACCAAGATTGCCGCTGAGCTTGATCCTGAGGTATATAGTTTCTCACTCGGGTGGCTCTATGCCGATGGCATCGGATGCAGGAAATCTTTCTGGCTCGCAATGAAATACTTCAGTGAAGCATTCTTTAATGGCGACTGGAGAGGAGCAACTTCTATTGCAAATATTCTTGAGCTGCATTTAGAAAAACAAAATGAAATCTCGGAGCAAGAAAAAAGCGACTGCAAGGAAATGATCACTTCCTTAAGAAAGAAAGCCAAGGAAATGAAAGAAAATTCCGATGCATACGAGCAGGATGGAGCTATTGAAGAGGACTGATTTTTATAGCTGATTTTATTTATTAAGGCAAAAAATCCTAAAAAAAATGACGTATGGCTTAAATTTTTGGGACTCAATATTTGATAGACTGAATTTTTTCACTAATTTTGCAGTCTGAAAACAAAATACAACCTAAATAACTTCGTTAGAGATATGACAAAAGCAGAAATCGCAAACGAAATTGCAAAGAAGACTGGTATCGACAAATC
>CAMWQY010000321.1 GCA_947176355.1 uncultured Porphyromonadaceae bacterium | reverse complement strand
ATGCACTGAACCATAAGGTATCATCTTTGTAATAGCTGGTATTGTCAAGATGCAGGTATACCTTTTCCTTTGGCAGGGAATAAGTCATTATATCTGAAAACAAGGATTGAAGGTTTCTGTCAGATGTCGGTTTCCCAATATTCTTTCCTCCAATGCTTGTGTTTGATAACGATGTGTTAGCAAACACACAAAGAACACCCATCAACATGACCAGGAAGCAACATATCTGTATAACACCTTTATCTTTCATAATCATGTGTAGATCACTTTACTCTGAAATATTCATTAATAGTCTTTGCATCCCTGATGTCTGGAGTAAGGACGAATCCGTAGATCCTGAATGTCGACTTTATGTCTGATGTAGGGAACTCGACGGTGAACTCTCCGTTCTCGTCTGTCTGGGCTCGCGGTAGCCACAACAAGGTGTTACGGAAGTCTTCCATACCAAGCAACAGCTCATCTTCATCGGGAAGCTTAAACCTATGTTTAGGATAATATCCATCTGACTTGATTATGCCTTCCATCGCAAAAAGATCCTCATCAGAATAATTTGGACCCGCATAGACGGCCCATAACTCAAGCTCATATGTATAAGATTGCATACTTTCGACCCATGTCATTTTAATCATTTTGTATAGCTTTCCTTTTTCAGGTACACTGATGTTTTTAGGTGGAGTCTTTGAATAATGAGGATCGTCAAGCGGATGATGGCAGAAACCTGGTAAATAATCGTTAAGGAACCCGCCAACATATTCTCCGTTAATAATCTCGCCACAACATACCCACGCGCTTTCCCTGCTCATAGCCAAACTGTCAAGGTAGCTAAGTAGCTTGTCTTTTTTCCGTCTTGAATAATACTTGCTTTTTCCCTTGACCAAGACTTCGTCAAGCTGAACGGTATGTCTGCCTGAATAATCTATAGAATCCATTAATTTGTTTTCTAAGCTTTTCCTACGCATCGTAGATAAATTTCTTTCAGTTACCGACTTTCGTATATCAGATATATCTTTGAACGGATTGTCTATATCAAGTCTCGGCTTTAGATCCTCATCGGTCAGAGGTCTCAGCAACAATGTCTTTCCAAGTGATGAACCAATCTCGGGAGTTACCTCAAAATATCCTTCATTACCAGTTGCTATTATGTTGACGTCACCTTTCTCCGCTTTTTCGTCAAAGATATTTATATACTGTCCGTCAAGACGTATAATATTCTTCTTCCTTCCTGACCTTAAGTGACCAGAGACCACGCCATCCGGCAGGAAAGGCTCGAAACAGGAATCTGAAGCACTGACTGTATCGTGCATGATCCCGTATGCGTGCGACTCTATGTCCACATCCGCGAGCGGATAGGTATAAAGCGCGTCCGCTACGCTCATAGCCACGACTGTCCTAACCGGATTGCCTTCTGCATCCGCAACCTTTACAGTTGCCTTGACCTTACTCCGAGTATGATATTCTGCGCTATCGAGAGTTACAATAACGTGAAGCTCTTCATTCCGGGCCGTGTCTGGAATATCAATGTACTGCATTCTTTCTTTTGCTTCACTGATGAATGCCGGTGCCTCAGGGAGTTCCCTTACAATAAGAATTCGTTTTGGATACATCACTGTATCTTCTCGTCCAAGGGAGCTTCGTGTATGCACAAACATCCGGTATTCGCCAGATTTCCAATCATCCCCTACATACACATGTCCATCACACATTCCGCCCGACATCCTGTACTTCTCCCTCCATACCACACTGTCGTTAGGGTCTACTATCTCCAAGTATGCAGTATGCGACCGGTCGGAAACAAGCATGGTACTGTCATCAAAAGCGATGCACTTGAACCAAAGGTCTTCGCTGGTCTCGTAGATACCCTTACTTGTGAAAATATGTATATGATCCCTCCCCCATATAGGAAAGAAGAGAACTATCATCAACAAGTATGTAACTATACGTTTTTTATATCTTGCCATCTAATATTGGTACTTTTCTATTAGCTTGCCTCTATCACAAATAAGACAGAATCCAATTTGCAAATATAAGAAAAAAGATTAAAATCTTGAAGGATAGCATCTAAAAACGTCTCGAAGATCGCAAAATATATACATAGGTTAAGAAATTTCAGAATATTTTGATTTTTAAATAAAAAGTATTATATTTGTAAATTTAATATTTTTCATACCTTCCATAACGAGACTAAAAAGGATGAAACAATAATAATATAGCTTCTAAATGTAAGCAAGAATAAAAATTCTGTGCTAATCTGACAGTTCTGAGCAAAGCGAAGAGGACGAAGTCCGATGACGCTTGTTCCTGCGCCTAATCATGATCATTTCCTTTAAAATATGGAATTTAAAGAAATTTAGGCGCTGATCTCTCTTTCAGAGTCTCAGAACTGGCAGATTGGCGCAGAATTATTATTTTGACAGAGTCTACTATAACCAAGCTATCAAACAATAATTTTCAGGCTCCCAAAAGTAAGCCCGAATTAAAAAAATTCTGTGCTAATCTGACAGTTCTGAGCAAAGCGAAGAGGACGAAGTCCGATGACGCTTGTTCCTGCGCCTAAACATAATCATATTCCATTGAGATTAGGAATTGGGGAATTAGGCACTAAACTCTCTTTTAGAGTCTCAGAACTGGCAGATGGGCACAGAATTTATTCTAAGTGAGTCAAATATATTCAGGCATCACATTTTCGAGAAAATTACTTACCTAAAAGTTTCCTTCTTATGCGGCTCAGGCTATTCGGCACAATCTGAAGATACTCCGCGATTTCTTTCTGTGAAACATCCTGCTCAATCTGTGGATGCTCATGGATCAGGTCAAGATAACGCTCCATGGGAGTCTTCGCATATAGGGCATAGTATCGTTTTGCCAATGAGATATATGCCGACTGCATGAAAAGGCGTCCCTGTCGTCCGGCTTCTATGTCTTCCTCAAATAGTTTCGGAAGTATAGTGGCATCAATGATCCACACTTCAGAATTTTTACCTGCCACAATATCGAACATTGCAGGTGCATTATCCATGCATGATGGATAATCACCCACCAAGGCTTCCGGAAATGCAAACCCGCCTATCTTATTGATACCATCCACTGTATATTTGAAATACCCGGACTTCACATAACCGCAAACATTGGTCGGCTCACCCTTACGGCAAAGACACTCACCTTTTTTAAATGTCACAAGCCTGCCACGACTTTCCATCAGGTCGTGCCAGAATTGAAGGTCAAGTCCTTCAAGATGTGTGTTGAAATGTCGAATCATGATTGCAAAGTTAGTAAAAATTTCTTCATTCAATTGGTTAGATCTTATTAATCTTTTCTATCAAAGAATACGGACGTATCCCAGTTCCCCAAAACAATTCAGTAGGATTATAACCCAAAAAAGTTACGTATTTCTTGATTAAATCTAATTTCTCCTG
>CAMWQY010000320.1 GCA_947176355.1 uncultured Porphyromonadaceae bacterium | reverse complement strand
AAATAAAAATTCTGAGCCTAAATTCTATAATATTCTTCCGAATGATCTTCCTCCTTACTCTCTATATGTGTATATACTCGACAAATCCATCTTAAATGAAAGTGCAGAGAGTGGAATACACAGTTTTTGTTCGTTTCAGTCAGTAATATGAGAAAAAAGTGTTACCTTTGTATCTTAAAAGAGAGTCAAGCACAGTTGGCTTAGTGATTGCTGATTTGATATCCTCATCAATCGGTTATCATTAAATAAAAACTGTGTAATTGAAAGAATATTTACGTTATTAGAGCATGGAATGGTTTGTTAATCTGATTGAAGAGCAGAGCGCAGTACAGGCAATAGTAGTGCTATCACTGGTATGTGCGCTTGGTCTTGCACTTGGCAAATTGAAGATTGCCAATGTCTCACTTGGAGTGACCTTTGTGTTTTTTGTGGGCATACTCGCAGGACATATCGGAGTGTCAATTGAACCGTCTATATTGAAATATGCTGAGAATTTCGGATTGGTGTTGTTTGTTTACGCACTTGGGATGCAGGTAGGACCGGGGTTTTTCAGTTCAGTTGCACATGGAGGGATCAGGCTTAATTTGATCGGGGTAGGGCTTGCATTAGTAACCTTGCTGTGTGCAATAGCCTTTTCATTTATAACTCCTGTAAGTCTTCCCGATATGATGGGACTGTTTTGCGGAGCAACTACCAATACTCCGGCTTTAGGTGCTGTGCAGCAGACACTCTCTCAGTTGGGTATTCCGGCTAGCACTCCTGCTTTAGGTTGTGCGGTAACATATCCGTTTGGTGTCATAGGAGTAATCTTAGGAATAATTCTCATACGGAAAGTCTTCATAAAACCATACGAAATAAGTTCAAATTCCGTTAACAATCTTCCCAAACCCAAAATTACGGAATTCAAAGTAACTAATCCCGGGATATGTGGAAAGACTGTTGCTGACATAGCCCATTTTTCCAATTGTCATTTTGTTATTTCTCGACTATGGCGAAATGGCGATGTTTCTATTCCGACATCCTCCACTGAGCTTAAGATGGGAGATCATCTCCTTGTGACAAGTGCTCCGGATGACGTGGAAGGGCTGCATATCGTGTTCGGACAGCAGGACCAGACTGACTGGAATGCCAAAGACATAGATTGGAATGCTGTAGACCGTCAACTTGTCTCTAAACCATTCATTGTCACGCGTCGGCAAATAAATGGAAAGACACTCGGATCACTGCGTCTTAGAAATCTTTACGGTGTGAATATAAGCAGAGTCTATCGCAGTGGAATGCCTTTGCTTGCCACTCCGGACTTAAGGCTTCAGCTTGGCGACAAAATAATAGTAGTGGGAGAGGGCAAGGCCCTCGATAAGATCGAACCTCTGATTGGAAATGCAGTCAACGTGCTTGATGAACCTAATCTTTTTGCAGTTTTTATTGGAATAGTCTTGGGAATAGCGTTGGGAATGATTCCATTCCATTTCCCCGGAATAAGCTTACCTGTGCGTCTCGGTTTGGCAGGAGGTCCGATAATCATGGGGATACTTGTCGGCAAGTTCGGTCCTCAGTTGCATTTGGTGACATATACTACTGTTAGCGCCAATCTTATGCTCAGGGCTATCGGTCTTTCTCTCTATCTTGCTTGTCTCGGACTGGAGTCAGGAGCTCATTTTTTTGAAACCGTTTTCCGCTCGGAAGGATTGTTATGGGTTGGATTGGGAGCGATACTCACCATAATTCCGACAGTGGTCGTGGGAATTATTACGGTCAAGGGATTCAAGATTGATTTCGGAACTACTGCCGGAATGCTGTGTGGTTCTATGGCAAATCCAATGGCGTTGGACTACGCCAACAGCACATTGCCCGGCGACCGTGCCTCGGTGGCTTATGCGACCGTATATCCGCTATGCATGTTCAGCCGCGTTATCCTTGTTCAGATCGTAATCCTATTCCTTGTCTGATCTATTTGATCATATCTCAATATGAGTTTTGGATGTATGTGTATTATAATGATTTGATCCATTGGGTAATTATGTCTAATACATCCGGAGAAATCGTTTCCTCAATAGTGGCATATTCAAGGGAAGATCCAGTTTCGCAATGCTGGAACAGGTGATTTAAACTATCCAAAGACATTATTTTATTTGAAGAGTTTGAGGGCAAACCCTTATTTAAGGCACCCAAGTTATTGTCAAAAGACACTTGGGTGTCTTTTGTGCCATTTATTGCCAATACAGGACATGCCACTTTCCCTAAACTGTCTCTTAAATCCAAGCCTAAGAAATATTGCATATAGGGAGTCTTGAGCTGTCCAAGTCCAGCCTGAATGTTCTGCTTTAACTCTGACGGTAGATTAGAAGATTCAAGTTTTTTGATTATAGAATCATCTCCATCGAAAGCCAAAATGAGGAGTTCGCAATACTCATCCACTACATGCTGTGGATATCCCGCTTGCGAAAGAGCGTAACGGTTCTGATCTAAAAGGGTTTCCTTTCCGGAAACTATCATTCCAGCCAGACTGACTATGAAATCAACTTTATTGTCAGCTCCTAACATAAATGCTATTGTACCACCTTCACTATGACCAAGTACTCCGACTTTATTGAATCTCTTACGCAAGAGATCAATTCCTGCCAAAGCATCCTTCATAAGGTCTTCAGTCGTACAGTTTACAGCATCACCTGTAGACTCACCATATCCTCGATCATCATATCGAAGAGAGGCTATTCCATTTCTTGCCAAGGCATCTGCAATGACTGCAAAAGGTTTGTGATCAAAAATCTCTTCGTCACGATTTTGAAGACCGCTTCCGGTAACCATGATTACTACAGGAGTATCTTTGCCGTAATCCACTGGTAGGGTCAAAGTGCCTTTCAGCACTGCATCTCCATTGCTGAAACTGACTTCTTCCTGCGAATATGGATAAGGGGGCTTGGGAGTCTGTGGCCTTTTTGCAATTATCTCTCCGGGAATAAGAGTCAGAGGAAAGGTCATGCCACTCTGAGTAAATTTACCTAATATTTTATCTCCTACGCTTACCCCTTTAAAAGAAGCTCCGATAACCGGAATGTTAATGGTTATACCGACGGGAGCTTCTCTTGTAATTTGAATTGGTATTCCTTTCACGCCTTGTGAAGGGGAGTCCATAGAGGGATTGTCGTCGTCCAAATGAAATACAATGGGCATTTTCATACCTTGCACTTCAAGATCCCCTGACCATATTCCACTTTGGGAATATGCCAAAACAGCACCAACCAATATATTTAGCAGTATTGAAATTATCCTTTTCATGAGATATCAAATTTTTAGATTCTGTTCAAGGCAAAATTACTAAAAATTTGGGTGAAAACAAAAAATATTCAATGAAGATTTGAGTGTCCCAATATTTGATGAAGTTTATTAGCTGTTTCATTTCCTTGAAGGCGACG
>CAMWQY010000319.1 GCA_947176355.1 uncultured Porphyromonadaceae bacterium | reverse complement strand
TCAAACTACTTAACGATTAACGATAAACTATCTGAAAAGATATAACATGATATACCATGATATATCATGATTAATCATGGTACATCATGAAGAATTCTAAATTCTCAATTAATTCTAAATTCTCTATTCTAAATTTTCAATTAATATAGATGATACAGGTAAATGATAATTTTTTGTTGCTTCCGGAGTCTTATCTTTTTTCGGAGGTGGCAAGACGGGTAAAGGAGTTTCAGGAGGAGAATCCCGATGTGAAGGTAATCAGAATGGGTATTGGTGATGTAACTCGACCCTTATGCAAGGCTGCTATTGAAGCTATGCATCGTGCGGTGGAGGATGAAGCCGACACTGCTACTTTCCATGGTTATGGACCGGAACAGGGTTACTCCTTTTTGCGTGACAAGATTGCTGATTTCGATTATCATAAACGAGGAATCGACATTACTGCCGATGAAATTTTCATCGGTGATGGAGCAAAGAGTGACCTCGGCAATTTCTTCGATATTTTAGCTCAGGACAATACCGTGGCTGTGACTGACCCTGTCTATCCTGTCTATGTAGATACAAACGTGATGGGAGGGCGTGGCGGCATGCGAAATGGAGAACACCACGAAGGGATCATCTATATTCCTATAAATAAAAGCAACGAATATGTTCCTCAGCTTCCGGAAAAGCGACCCGACGTGATATATCTGTGCAGCCCAAACAATCCTACAGGCACGGCAATGACGCGCACAGAACTACAGAAATGGGTAGAATATGCCAGAAAAGAAGGGAGCTTGATTCTTTTTGACTCTGCCTACGAAGCTTATATCCATAGCGAGGACGTCCCACACAGCATTTATGAGATAGACGGGGCAAAGGAAGTGGCTGTTGAATTCCGCAGCTTCTCCAAAACAGCCGGTTTCACCGGTGTGCGTTGCGGCTATACAGTAGTGCCGTTTGCCCTTAAAGGACGCGATTCAGAAGGAAATGAAGTAAGCCTAAATCGACTTTGGAACCGGCGACAATGTACCAAATTCAATGGGGCTTCCTACATTTCACAGCGAGCAGCAGAAGCTGTGTATACCACAGAAGGAAGATCGCAAATTGAGGAAACGATTGAATATTATATGGAGAATGCACGAATAATGCGCAAGTCGCTGACAGCAGCCGGCTATGACGTGGTCGGAGGCATTGACTCCCCATATATATGGCTTAAGACTCCAAAAGGAATGACATCTTGGGAATTTTTCGACTTCCTGCTTAAAAAACATGGTATCGTTGGGACTCCCGGTTCCGGATTTGGAGCAGAAGGAGAAGGCTATCTGAGGCTTACCGCTTTCAATACGCATGAGGCGACAAGAGAAGCACTGTCGCGAATTCATAATGCATAATGCATAATGCATAATCAGCTACGCAATTCGGGATTGAACCGAAATGGTATCGAAGGCGTTTATCAAATAGGGTCCAAAAGACTTTAAAGACCTTAACGCCCTTAAACTCCTTAAACAATTTAAACAATTTAAACTTAAAGAACTATGGAAAACAATTTGAATATGGCAGCAGCTCAGGCAGCGGCTCAGGTATCGAAAACAGCAGCAGAAGTATCATCAGAATCAGCGAAAATTGCAGCAGAATCAGGATTTGCAGCAGCCAAGGATATGGCAGCAGAAAAGTATGCCGATGTAAAAGCAGCGGCAGCCGACAAACTTGCGGATGCTAAAGAGGCTGCTCAAGCAGCGGCAGCGCAAGCTCAAGACAAGGCTTCTGAATTGAAAGATAACCTGCAAGATAAACTTGCGGATGCAAAGGATGCACTTGGCGACAAGATGGATCAAGCAAAAGACAAACTTAGCGGATTTGCAGCCCAAGCTCTTGGGAAGATCTCAGAATTTGCGTCAAAAGCATCTGAAGCGGCTGCTCAGAAGGCAAAAGACCTTTCTGATTAATGCATAATTCATAATGCATAATTCATAATAATCGGTTTATAGAAAACTTTTTGTTATTCTTATAAAGAAAAGGATTCGCATGTATATGCGAGTCTTTTTTTTCATTTATGAAGAATTTTATTGATTAGATAATTGCTTATCCGCGCACTTTTCATTAACTTTGCAAATATTTCGAAATTGTGCATTATGAATTATGCATTATGAATTGATTAAACTATGAATAAAATAACAAGATATTTTGCGGCTGTGGCTTCTATTGCAGCCATTGCGCTTGCCGGAGGTTGTGGCGAGAAAGGATTTAAGATTGAAGGTCAGCTCGCAGACAGCGACAATGACAAGGTGCTCCTTGAGAAAGCTGACTTCTCAGGATATTGGACTATTGTTGACTCTGTCCGCACTGACTCGAAAGGAAACTTCAAGTTCTCACAACCTCAACAAAGCGGTCCAGAAATCTTCCGTCTTTCATTAGACGACAAATACATCTATCTTCCCGTCGACTCTACTGAAACATTGAGCGTCAAAAGTTCTAAAAGTCAATTTGGTCATGACTTCACGGTGTCCGGTTCCGAACAGGCAGCGCGCATGGCTCAGTTTGAGAAAGATCTCATAGCATTCTCTCCAAACTTCGGCAATGCTGACTCCCTAAAGAATTTCAAAAAACGGATATACAACGAGTACATGCACGATAGCAAAGGGAATGTAATGTCTTACTACATTCTCACCAAGACTATCGGCAACCAACCTCTTTTCGACCCAACAACAGAAGACTATCGCTACATAGTGGCAGTCGCCAACAACTTCAATCACTTCTCTCCGGAGGATGCACACACGCCCTTCCTCCTCAACCTCGCAAGAGCCGCGCAGCGTCATCATAACGACATGAGCGGCATACGCACCATCATCAATGCAGAAGAGATCACAATGTTTGAGATTGCACTCAATGATGAGAACGGCAAAGAGCAAAAACTATCTGACAAGGTAGGAAAAGGGAAACCTGTAGTGGTAGCTTTCACACTGATGCGCGATGGAGCGACTCCGGAAATCAACCGTCAGCTCGCAGAACTATATAATGCAGGCAGAATCGATATCTACAACGTAAGCCCGGACCGCGACCAATATGGCTGGCGTGAATCTGCCGGGAACCTCCCATGGGTCACAGTATTGGATCCATCAGCAGGCCAGGACAAGGCATTCTTGCAGTATAACGTCGGAGAACTTCCTACATTCTTCATCTACAACGCTAACGGAGAATTGACAGCACGTTGTGCAAACGTCAAGGAAATCAGGGAGAAGTTATGAATTATGAGTTATGAGTTATAATTTGTAATAATGATGGATTGGAAAGATGCACTTGCTTCGCTAAGCGGATTGCCTGAAGGAGAGGACTCCCCTACTCCACAAGCCGACGATCAGAATAAAGAAAAATCTATCAAGCAGAAATCGCCTCTTCACGTTCTAATTGAAAAAAAGGGACGTGGAGGGAAGACTGCTACAATCA
>CAMWQY010000318.1 GCA_947176355.1 uncultured Porphyromonadaceae bacterium | reverse complement strand
AGCTCGACCAGGACATCAAGGTCGTTATCCTCGACTTCGACGACGAGAAGAAGCGCATCGCTCTTGGCTTGAAGCAACTCATGCCACACCCATGGGACAACCTCGACGCTAACCTCAAAGTCGGCGACCACATCAAGGGTAAAGTGGTTGTCATGGCTGATTACGGTGCATTTGTTGAAGTACAACCGGGCGTAGAAGGTCTTATCCACGTAAGCGAAATGAGCTGGAGCCAGCACCTTCGCAGCGCACAGGACTTCCTCAAGGTTGGCGACGAAATCGAAGCTGTAATCCTTACACTCGACCGCGAAGACCGCAAGATGAGCCTTGGCATCAAGCAGCTCAAGAACGATCCTTGGGAAAACATCGAGACCAAGTATGCTATCGGCAGCAAGCACACTGCAAAAGTGCGCAACTTCACTAACTTCGGCGTATTCGTTGAGATCGAAGAGGGCGTAGACGGCCTTATCCACATCTCTGACCTTAGCTGGACTAAGAAAGTGAAACACCCAAGCGAGTTCACTTCTGTTGGCAGCGAAATCGAAGTTCAGGTGCTCGAAATCGACAAGGAAAATCGTCGTCTGAGCCTCGGCCACAAGCAGCTTGAGACTAATCCTTGGGAAGAATTCGAAGGTCGCTTCACTGTAGGCAGCGTTCACGAAGGCACTATATCTGAAGTAATGGACAAGGGTGCAGTTGTCACTCTCGAAGGTGGCGTAGAAGGCTTTGCTACTCCTAAGCACCTCGTGAAGGAAGACGGCAGCCAGGCTAAGCTCGGCGAAACCCTCAACTTCAAGGTCATCGAATTCAACAAAGACAGCAAACGCATCATCCTTAGCCACAGCCGTATTGCTGAAGACGCAACTCGCGCAGCTCAGCGTGCAGAGCGTCAGGCTAACCGCGCTGAACGTGCAGAACGCAATGCACGTCGCCAGGAAGAGGAGCGCGTAGAGACTCCGGCAATCGAGAAGACAACTCTCGGCGACCTCGGTGCTCTCCAGGCTCTTAAAGAGCAGCTCGCTAAAGCTGAAAAGAACTGATTCTGATCAGCAATCCGATAATATAAGGGAGATTTCCGCAAGGAAGTCTCCCTTAATTATTTATGCATTTGTATAGCGACGAATTATTATGAATTTCACACAAGGGAATACACAAAATAAATATTTAGATACGTATATTTACTGCATTTGGGTATTTTTTTTATAACTTTGCACTCAAATTCAAACATATCATGAAAAGACAACTTTGCATTTTAAGTATGGCTGCGTCAGCCCTCATGCTTTCAGCAGCGGCTCCTGTCAAAGCTCCGGCAGGGGGCAAACCTATCAGTGACCACCTTATCGGCATTTTCTTTGAGGATATCAGTTCTTCAGCCGACGGAGGTCTCAGCGCAGAACTTATTCAAAACGGATCATTTGAATTCAGCCCGGTTGAACGCGACGGGTGGGGACCAGGCACTGCATGGAAGATGTCACGCCCCGGACATTCGCTTGGAAATATCATCATCAAGCAGCAGGACCCCATTCATCCCAACAACCCCAACTACATGCGTCTCGAAGCTGAACGCACTCGCGAATTTAAAGACTATAACGGATGGCGTGGTTTCGGACTCCAAAATGATGGGTTCGATGGAATCTCTGTGAAAGAAGGAGAAAAATATGATTTCTCAGTATTCCTCCGCAATGTAGACAAGACTCCGATGAAAGTGCGAGTAGCACTCGTAGAGCCTCAGGGATGGGGAAAAGATCCGGAGCTTCTTGCAGATACGGAATTGACCATCACATCAAATGAATGGAAGAAATATGAAAGCACTCTCATTCCATCCAAGACTTGCCAAAAAGCTGCACTGATGATCCTGCTCCTTGACAAAGGCGCTCTGGATATAGACATGGTGTCGCTCAAACCGGAAGACACATATAAAGGACATGGGCTTCGCAAAGACCTTGTGCAGACTCTTGCTGACCTCAACCCTAAGTTCATGCGCTTTCCCGGCGGATGTATAGTACACGGTGGTGGCGACGGCTTCTGGAACACCTATCGCTGGAAAGAAACCGTAGGACCCAAAGAAACCCGCAAACAGCAGAAAAACTGTTGGGGTTACCATCAGTCGTTCGATCTCGGTTATCCTGAATATTTCCAACTTTGTGAAGACCTCGGTATGGAACCCCTTCCGATCCTACCATCCGGTGTAAACTGCCAGGGGTCGAACGGTGGCTGGGGAATGTGGCCAGACCAGGCTCAGGATGCATGCGACATGAAAGACATGGAAATGTGGACCCAAGAAGCTCTCGATCTCATTGAATGGGCAAATGGAGACGTCAACACTAAATGGGGAAAAGTTCGCGCTGATGGAGGCCATCCGGAGCCCTACAACCTCAAGTATCTCGGCATCGGAAACGAAGAGAAAATCTCTCCTGAATTTACAGAAAGATTCAAATACATGTATGACCGTATCACCAAGGCGCATCCTGAAATTATGATAGTAGGCACTGATGGACCGGGGTCTCACCCGGGAAATCCCGACTATGAAAATGGTTGGGCACTCGCTCGCGAACTCGGGATTCCTATCCTCGATGAGCACTACTATGAGCCACGCGAATATTTCATGAAATCGCGCCAGTATGATTCATACCCAAGAGAGGGCAAGACAAAGGTCTATCTTGGTGAATATGCAGCCAAAGACAAAAAACTTATTGATGCGCTTGCTGAGGGACTCTATCTGATACACGTGGAACGCAATGGAGACATCGTAGACATGACCTCTTACGCCCCTCTATTTGCCCGCAAGAATGCCACAAACTGGAATCCGGACCTTATCTATTTCGACAATGAGACGGTCTACCCAACTTGCAGCTATTATATCCAGCAGATGTTTGGAAATTCAGCAGGCGATTATTACTACGGCGATTGCGTGACCATCGACGACCCCGACAAATCAGAAGGAGACGGCTACCTACAAGAGCAATCCGTGATACTCGACACGAAGGGACGCAAACTATATGTAAAGGTAGGTAATGCCTCCGGCAATACCAAGACAGCTCATGTCGACCTATCCAAGTTCAAGCCAAAAGGATCGGCGATAAAGACCGTGATATCAGGTAATCCGGAGGATGAGAACAACTATGATGCCCAGCCTGTCACTCCAAAGACAGAGACCATAAAAGCTTCAAGCAAGTTTAAACTTCCTATCCCCCCTTACTCCTTCACAATGATAGAATACACACTCTGATAATATAAGTATCAATTCCATTCCACTAAAAACTTTCCTGATAGCTCGCTCCCGCAGAAAGGGAGCGAGTTTTTTAGTGATTTTTCTGAATAAAATGAAAAATATTTTGCTATGTCAGAAAAAATTATTAATTTTGCGAGCCGATTTTATCCAGATCTCATTGCAAGCTCCGGAAGAAAAGGGATTTTGGCCGATCTTCCTTACTCC
>CAMWQY010000317.1 GCA_947176355.1 uncultured Porphyromonadaceae bacterium | reverse complement strand
AGCCCTTCTCCTTGCCGGCAAGGATCTTTTGGAGCAGATACAATGTGTCGACTTCTCCCGTCATCCTGAGATTCAGATCACCACTAAGGTAAATTCAATAGGATGGAGCGTGACAAATTTCCATACAGTGTTTGGCGATATTGAGATCAAGCGCGAGCCTACGCTCGATCGTCTTGGTTGGAGCCGTAGCGGTGCCCTTATCGGCGAAGACCGTCTTGTGCACTATGTCTATAGCAATGAGCATAGTTTCGAGGATCGTATGAATGGTCATGAAGCGACGCGCAGCGGTATCTTGATTTGGGATGCGCTTGCTTTAAAAGGGAGTTGCCATATTTGGATTGACGGCGAGGGGGAAGCCTCCGGAGAAGCCGGGGAATGCCTAATGCTTTGGCAATCAACCGACGCTCCGGATCCTGCAGAAGGTAAGATCTACTATCTTGTCAATGACTGCCCGGCAATAAGCGCTGCTGCCAAGTCAGGGTCAATGTGGCACTACGAAAACAAAACCTGGAAAGAATACACAGGTGAGCTCCAGCTTGGTTAATTCAGGCGTAAGTCGTCATTGAAGGCTCTAAGGGCTCTAAGGGCCCTAAGAGCTTTAATCAAAATTCAAAATTCAAAAAATTATGATACTTAAGAAATATGAAGTCAGAGGCATGATGGAATGGCATCCTGCCTTCAAGGTGGGGCGTTCCCATATCCAGGTCTCCTTCACCGGAGGGCATCTATGCGCGGGAGGTTGCACACCAGCTTCTTTCGAGACTGCGGATCCCGTGGTGCAGAAAGTAATTGAGAGTTCTGCCGCCTTCAAGAGCAAACGGATAATAGTCGGACTGAAAAAAGAGCTTCCGGCACCCACCGAGCCTTCCGGCACTCAGGCTTCCACTCAGCCGGCATTTGTGTTTGAATACGAAAATATAAAAGACGTTTATGCGTTTCTTGAGGATGTCAAGGGAGTGTCTCCTTCGCTACTCAATGACGAGGAGTCGTGCCATCGAGAGGCGGCGAAGCTTGGAATCAAGCTTAAGAAAAAAGACTCTTAAGAGATGGTCTATACGATAGAAAGACTGCAGAAAGAAGTGTTGGCGCGTCTTGGTGAGATATCCGTGACGCCCACTTCCATTTCTGCCTCGGGAGTCCCGACGCCCGCTGAGATAGTGGCGGCTAAGATAAAGAGTATGCTTCCTGAAGAAGGGTCAAAACTCATCAAGGGGGCATCGGCTGACGAACTTGGCTGTGGAATAGAGATGGAAGTAACGGTAGCTACTTCCAAGCTTATGCCATGCGGACTCTTTGCCATTGAAATAGAATTGCCGGAAGATTTTCTGCGTCTGGTTTCACTCAAGATGGCGGGGTGGGAGAGGAGTGTCGGTCGCTTGATCCTTCCTACTATGCCGGAATGGGAATGCCAATGGTCGGAAGAGCCGGGTATTGCCGGAAGTCCGCAACGCCCAAGGGCATATATGGATGGCAAGATCCTCCGCGCTATAGGAAGTCAGGAAAATGGCTCCACGGAAAGCATGTATGGGTGGCGGATTCCGGCGGCGGACATCGACGGGAATTTTGATTTTCCTGCGGGGCTATATCCGGACTTGTTGGGTGCTATTGCATCAAGGATATTATCCTGCTAAGCTCATATTTTAGAAAACTGTAAGCAAAAATTTGGCAGTCCGCTAAATTTTTGCTTATTTTGCATTATGGATAATTATATAGTAAGCGCTCGCAAGTACAGACCGGCAACGTTTCGCAGTGTCGTAGGGCAAAAAGCCCTGACTTCCACGCTTAAAAATGCCATCACGACCGATCGGCTGGCTCAAGCCTACCTTTTCTGCGGTCCGCGTGGCGTCGGGAAGACTTCGTGCGCAAGAATTTTTGCTAAGACCATCAACTGTCTTAATCCGACAGCTGACGGAGAGGCCTGCTGTGAATGTGAAAATTGCAAGGCCATAGAGCGCGGCACCTCCATGAATGTAGTGGAGCTTGATGCTGCCTCCAACAATAGTGTCGATGATATCAGAGACATTACCGACCAGGTGCAGACCCCTCCTCAGGGGGGTAAATATCGTGTGTTTATCATCGACGAGGTGCACATGCTGTCGTCAGCGGCGTTCAATGCCTTCCTCAAGACGCTTGAGGAACCCCCTAAATACGTGATTTTCATCCTTGCCACTACGGAGAAACACAAAGTGCTCCCCACCATCTTGAGCCGATGTCAGACCTACGACTTCCGTCGCATCACGATCGAGGATATGGTGGAGCAAATGCAGTATATCGGTCAGCAAGAGGGTATTCAGACTGATCCCAGAGGCTTGGAAGTGATAGCCCGCAAAGCTGATGGAGCCATGCGCGATGCCCTCTCGATTTTCGACCAGGTGGCTGCTTCATCACGCGGAAACATCACGTATGAAAGTGCAATAGAAAACCTCAATGTGCTTGACTACGAGTATTATTTCCGTCTCGTAGACATGTTCCGTTCCGGCGACATATCCGGGGCTCTGCTTCTCTATCGCGATGTCCGTGCCAAAGGTTTTGACTCATTGTTTTTCCTCAATGGACTCGCCGACCATGTGCGCAATCTCATGGTGGCTGCCGACCCCCGTACAGCCGAACTCCTTGAGACATCAAAAGATATAGCCGAGCGTTACAATCAGCAAGCCACGAGCCTACCCTTGCAATGGTATTATGCCGCAATGAAGGTGCTCAATGACGGCGACGTGCAATATCGCACCGCCACCAACAAGCAATTCCTCGTGGAATTGGTTCTCATCCGCCTTTGCCAACTGCTGAAACCTGCAACGCCCCCTTTTGACTTAGTGGACCGTGATTTCCCCCTGGGCGACATTACTGCACAGTCCACTACCCCAACCGTCGCCCAACATCAGAGTCCTCAGAGTTCTCAGGGCTCTCAGAGTTCTCAGAGCTCTCAGAGCTCTCAGAGTCCTCAGAGTTCTCAGATTTCTCAGAGTCCTCCGATTTCTCAGAGCTCTCCGATTTCTAAGAGTCCTCAGAGTGCTTCGGAGTCTCCGAATTCTCCCAGGGTCCGCAAGCGGGCAATGGGCACTCCGGGATTCCGCCTCAATGACAATTCAGTCCAAGAGAGAGTGGCTCAGTATAATGAGCAGCGTAAGGAGCATCGCGAGAGAGTAGATATTGAAGGGTTTATGCAGGCATGGATAGCGTATCAGCAAGCCAACCGGCAGCAACACATACTGACGAGTGCAATGCGCAACAGCAACCCTCGCCAGACAGGAGATGAGGAATTCTTGACAATGGTAGGTCATCCGGCTGAAGTCCAGGCGTTTGAGCTTGCCATGCCGCAGTTGATGGCTTTCCTTCGACAGCAACTCCGCAATGACTTCATCACCCTCCGCGTCGAAATCGACCCTACGCGAGCCGTGAGCAAGCAGCTGCCGCCACAGGAATTCCTTAAAGAATGCGTAGAAAAGAACCCCGCCCTCGGCGACC
>CAMWQY010000316.1 GCA_947176355.1 uncultured Porphyromonadaceae bacterium | reverse complement strand
GGCTACGGCACAATGAAACGCAAAGACCTCACCGGCTCAATCACCACAGTAAACTCTAAAGAACTGAACGTAGGTGCCTACACCGATCCCGGTCAGCTTCTGCAGGGTAAGGTACCGGGTCTCGTAGTAGTGCAGAACTCCGACCCTAACGGTGGCGTCAACTCACTCACTCTCCGCGGTGCTTCGACCCTTAACGGCTCTACTGAACCCCTTTACGTAGTGGATGGTATTCCCGGCGTGAACCTCAACTTGATTCCCCCAAGCGAAATCGAGAGCATCGACGTGCTTCGCGATGCTTCAGCCACAGCCATTTATGGCTCTAAGGCAGCCAATGGTGTCATCATCGTGACCACTAAGCGCGGAGCAGACGGTCCGGCACGTGTGACCTATTCTGGCTATGTATCTTGGGAAAGGATTGCAAAAGATCATGATATGATGAGTGCGGACGAGCTTCGCAGGTATGCTGAAGAGAACGGCATCCACATTCCCAATGACCGTGGCGCTGACACCAACTGGGCTGACGAAGTGCAACGCACTGGCTTTGCCACCAACCATGATATTTCTATCTCCGGAGGCAACAAGACTACTACATATAATGTGTCACTCAACTATATCAAGCGAGACGGTATCATAAAAGGTGTAGGCAACAACCTATTTACAGGTCGCTCTTATATCGAAACCAAGACACTTAAAGAACGTCTAACACTCGGCATAGGCATCAACGGCAATATCCGCAAGGAATGGGGCGTCCCTCGTGGCATTGAAGGCGGATCTGTATATGAGGGAATGTATTACTATTCTCCTCTCGTGCCCGCTACCAACGAAGATGGCTCATGGTATGCTGATAAGACAATCTCACAGAACTACAACCCTCTTTCTCTTATCTATGAGAATCAATCGATGGCAACTATGAAGCGCCTTCAGTTTACCGGTAAGGCATCTCTTAAGATCATCGAAGGACTCTTCCTGAATGCAAACTTCGCATACGAGACAGAAAACTACCACTACAAGGCTTATACTTCTACCAAGTCGCAGAACAACACACGCCATGGTGAAGCTGAACGCAATGTTAAAGACCACTGGAGCAAGCTGATGGAAATCTACGGTAACTATGACAAGGAATTCGGAGAAAACCACAAGCTCGCACTCATGGCAGGTTACTCATGGGAGGATAAAAAACGAGATGACGGTTTTGGTGCCAAGGGTTATAACTTCTACGATGACACCCTCAAGTGGTATGATATAGGAATGGCAAACAGCTGGGACACAGACCCGGTATGGGGTAACCTTGAAAACCATACAAGAATGATCTCTTTCTATGGCCGTGTCAACTACTCTTTGATGTCAAAATATCTTTTCCAAGCAGCTATACGTCGCGATGGTGCCTCTACATTTGGATCAAACAATCGTTGGGCTACCTTCCCATCAGCATCTATCGCATGGCGACTTTCGCAGGAAAATTTCCTAAAAGACAATAACTGGCTCACTGATCTCAAAATTCGTGCCGGTTGGGGACAGAGTGGTAATGCACAGGGCTTCGATATCTATACATCACGTTTCTTCTACCAAGCAGCAAAACGTTTCGACTATGTAGATCCAGTGACCGGAACTGTCACTTCTTATAAAGGTCTGACAGCAGCGCGCAACGTAAATGATAACCTGAAGTGGGAGACCACTACGATGCTCAACCTCGGTATCGACTTCTCGTTCCTAAATGGACGTATCGGCGGTACGATCGAATACTACAACAAAGATACAAAGGACATGATCTGGGACTATCCGGTATCAGTCGCTCAGTATCCAGTTAATACAATGACAGCTAACGTCGGCAAGATGCGTAACCGTGGTGTTGAACTCATGATCCAGGCTTATCCTATCCAGACAAGAAACTTCACCTGGAATACCTCGCTTAACTTCTCACATAATGACAACAAAGTTGTCAGTGTTTCCAACAGCGAATTCAATGCAGGTGTCCTTAACCGCTATGACCCACACCTACCGGGTCTTTCACAGGGTTGTAACACCCAGCGTATCGTTGAGGGTAAGCCTATCGGTTCCTTCTACCTCTGGGACTGGGCAGGTTATAACGAGCAAGGTATTTCTACATTCTACCGCTATGACGGCAACGGCAACCACATCCTTGACGAGAATGGAAATCCGGAGACTACAATTGAGCCGGGTGAAGATGACCGTGTCTACATGGGCAATGCACAGCCGAAGCTGACAATGGGCTGGGACAACCGACTCAACTACAAAAATTGGGATCTTAATATCTTCTTCACTGGAGTATTCGGTCAGAAGATCTTCAACGAGCCCCACGCTTATTTCTCATACGTTGGTTCTATATCTCAGGGCAAGAACGTGATGAGCTCCGTATGGGACGACCAGCTTGCCACAGACGGTCTCGCACACTATCCCTCACAGCGTTATCTTGAGAATGGCAGCTATTTCAAACTTGCAAGCGTGACACTTGGATATACGTTCAAGGGTTGCTTTAACGGCTGGCTCAACGATATACGTCTTTACGTATCAGCAAACAATATCTTCACCATCACGAAGTATACCGGACGCGACCCGGAAATCAACCTCGGTGGCCTTGATCCCGGTCATGACACACGCTCAGACCATTATCCGCGTACACGTCAGATACTCGTAGGCGCAACCATCAACTTCTAACCTAACGGAACTATAGAAAATGAAAGCATATAAGAAATTTCTCACTCTCGGCGCAGTCCTTGCGGGAATGGCTTCCTGTACCGATCTGAACACTGATTTGAATACGAGGTACGAGACCCTTCCGGACAATCCCATCGCAGTGGAAGGTGAGTTCAACGCCTGCTACCTATACCTGCATGGCTGGTTTGGCCGTGACTTCAACGAAGGCGTGGTAGCACAGGGCGACGAAGTGATGGGATGTTGCTTCGGCGTCGGTAACTACTTCGACGATGGTCGTTATCTCGATGCTTCGATCCACAACCTTAACCTCGACAATTGGCGTACACGCATCATAGAGGGATGTATGTCGGGCGTAAGCTACACAAACACCAAGATAATGGCATACGGAGGACCGGATATGAACGATCCTGCTGTGGCTCCCCTCCGGGCAATTCGCGCATATTATACTTTCTGGATGATGGAGCTTTACGGAGATGCTCCTATCATGAAGCGTCCTCTCGCTGAAGGTGAGCCTATCGATCGCTCTCCGCGTAAAGAAGTGGCAGAATGGCTTGAAAGCGAGCTTCTCGAAATTCTCGGTCAGGAAGATGGTCTCAGCAAGGCCAACGATCTCTCCACCTATGGCAAGCCCAATTACTGGATGGCGGCTGCACTCCTTGCCAAGATATACTTGAATTGGGGCGTCTACACCAACGACATCAATACCGTAACAAACGATACACCAAATCCTAAACTCAACGACTGTGTTAAGTGGTGTGACGAGATTATCAAATCTGGCATCTTTGAGGT
>CAMWQY010000315.1 GCA_947176355.1 uncultured Porphyromonadaceae bacterium | reverse complement strand
ACCTGAAAGCCTTTCACAAACAAGATTACTATTATCCGGCATGGATTAAAGAGGATTCCTATGCCCTTACCGGCACAAGCCTTGAGTCACATACCATAAAAGATCCGGATACAGGCTTTATGACCAATTACCCATTTGGGTGGGGATATGCCGACAATATGGGAGAAGACAACATAGCTCTCGACGGCATGCCCCAAGCCAACCGTTTCCGAATCTCCGATGCAGTAGACTCGGAAGGGAATCCTGTGGAGCTACGTTCCATCTCATTTGTAAAGGTGCAGACCGGTGTCCTCTCCAATGCAGGATCCCTCGGTGAGGTTTCCACCGAAGTGCTCGGTTTCTACGACCTTATGACCGAACCTGAAGGCAATGCCGTGCCTATGATTCATAACTAAAAAATACAAGACCATGAAAAAACACACATTCCAATACGCTCTTTTGTTAATGTTGGCCTGTATAATTCCGGTAGCTACAGGCTGCTCGCGCAATGATGATCCTATAAAAATCCCGGAGGAGAATCTACCGTCGACTGAAGGTGATGACGGGACCCTTTTCATATTAAATGAGGGAAATTTCCAATACAGCAACGCAACCCTTTCCGTCTACAATCCTGAAAACCGGGAAGTGAACAATGAGGCCTTCATAAAAGCCAACGGCATGAAACTTGGCGACGTGGCGCAGTCAATGACCATCTATGGCGACAAAGGTTGGATAGTGGTCAACAACTCCAACGTCGTTTTCGCCATAGATCCAGTCACTCTTAAGGAGAAGGGGAGAATTGAGAACCTCACCTTCCCACGCTATATACATTTCGTAAGTGAAAACAAAGCATATGTGACTCAACTATGGGACAACCGCATTGCCATCATCGACCCGAAAACATATCAGATCACAGGACACATCGAGGTCCCGGACATGAAGCCGGGAAGTGGCTCAACGGAACAGATGGTGGCATATGGCGACTATGTATTCTGCAACTGCTGGAGCTATCAGAACCGTATCATAAAGATTGATTCCCGTTCAGATAAGGTCGTGGCATCTCTCGAAGTCGGTATACAACCAAATTCCCTTGCGCTCGACTGCAACGGCAAGCTCTGGACTGTCACCGACGGCGGCTATGAAGGCTCACCATTCGGATACGAGGCTCCCGCCCTTGTCAAAATTGATGCCGAGACATTCACAATAGAGAAGAAATTCAGCTTCTCGCTCGGAGACACTTGCTCCGAAATCTGCATGAATGGAGAAAAGGATATGCTCTATTGGATCAACGACGATATATGGTCGATGGACGTGACCTCCCCCGAGCCACCGGCAACGCCATTTCTCAAAGCCGGGAACACCCTATACTACGGCCTCACCGTGGCTCCTTACTCCGGCGATGTCTACGTAGCCGATGCCATCGACCATCAGCAGAGTGGCCGCATCTATCGTTATTCCAGAGACGGCAAGCTAATTGATCAATTCAACGTCGGAATCAGTCCCGGCGCTTTCTGTTGGTATAAACCATGATGACATTACGACAACACATTCATACGCTTGCTATGGTGGCGACTTTTATGGTTGCCACAGCAATGGCATATGCAAGTCCGCAGGATCCTGAATACCCGGAGACCGTAGAACTTGAAGAGTTCGTCATAACTGCCCGCCGCCCTATGCAAGACATTGGCGTACAGAAAACCACATTCGACTCCATAGCCCTTAAGGAGAATATTGCCCTGTCGATGGCTGATGTGTTGACCTTCAATTCTTCTGTGTTTGTGAAGAATGCCGGCCGTGCTACCCTATCCACCGTCGCTTTCCGCGGCACCTCCCCATCACATACCAATGTCTCATGGAATGGCATGCGCATCAACAGCCCGATGCTCGGCATGACCGACTTCTCCACCATCCCATCATTCTTCGTCGACAAGGCATCCCTGCTCCATGGCACCTCATCCGTCAACGAATCCGGCGGAGGCCTTGGAGGTGCAGTCTCCCTCGCCACCGCACCGGAGATGAACAAAGGATTAGGTATCAATTATGTGCAAGGTGTGGGATCATATACGACATTTGATGAGTTCCTGAAAGTATCATACAGCAACCGCAACTGGGCATTCACCACTCGTGCGGTCTATTCATCCTCTGCCAACGATTACTCTTACATAAACCGCGACAAGAAACTAAATATCTATGACGACGATCATAATATCATAGGACAATATTATCCTAAAGAAAAAAACCGCTCCGGCTCCTTCAAGGATTTCCATTTGCTTCAGGAGGTATATTATGACAATCGAAAAGGAGACCGATTTCTCCTCAACGTATGGTATACCGCCTCCAACCGTGAACTTCCTATGCTCACAACAGACTATGGCGAGGAAAGGGGCATTGACAACCGTCAGCGTGAGAATACGCTACGCAGCGTAATGGGGTGGAGGCATGCACGTTCCACGTGGAACGTTGACATTCGTGCCGGATATATCCACACGTGGATGGGCTACGATTACCGACGGGAGATGACGCAAGACATATGGTCGACTATGACACGTTCCCGATCGCTTGTCAACACTCTCTTCGGAAATGCAACAGCCAACTTCTATCCCTCCGACAGATGGCTCTTCACTGCTTCGATCACTGCCAACCATCACAATGTGAAGTCGACCGACAGGCAATTGTCAACCGGCAGCGGAACACCGACCGATATCGGCTACCATAAGAAACGCCTCGAACTCAGTGGAGCCCTGACAGCACGATGGCAACCTCTGGATGGAGTAGGGATGTCCGCAGCACTGCGCGAAGAGACATACGGCAAGAAGGCAACCCCCCTCATCCCGGCTCTTTTCGCCGATTGGAAAGCCATCAACACATATGCCAGATCAACTCTCTACGGGCTCACTCTCAAAGCCTCTACCAGCAGGAATTACCGCTACCCTTCACTCAACGACCTATATTTCATGCCGGGCGGCAATCCTGATCTCCGAGATGAGAAAGGCTTCACCTACGACTGCGGCTTTGACTTCGAAGTGTCGAAAAACAAGCTTTTCTCCACAGGATTCTCAGCCACATGGTTTGACTCTCACATCGACGACTGGATCATCTGGCTCCCGACCATCAAAGGATTCTTCTCTCCACGCAACGTGAAAAGCGTACATGCCTATGGCATTGAACTTAAGGGTGACGCTTCGCTAACCCCTTGGACAGACTGGAAGTTTGACATAAACGCATCATATTCCTGGACCCCATCTGTCAATGTGGGCGAAAAGATGAGTGAGGCAGACAAATCAATAGGGAAGCAGCTCCCTTACATACCGCGCCATTCCGCATCTGCCTCCCTGCGCGCAGCATGGAGATCCTGGGGCTTTGCCTACAAGTGGATGTACTATTCCGAACGCTTCACCATGACCAGCAACGCCTCCACACTCACAGGCGATCTGCCAGCGTATTCCATCTCCAACATCACCCTGGAAAAAAATCTCAAAATCCCCCTACACAATT
>CAMWQY010000314.1 GCA_947176355.1 uncultured Porphyromonadaceae bacterium | reverse complement strand
TTAAAGCCCTGTTTTTTTTCAATCAGTTTGATACTATTAAAGTAATCATCGGGAGCATGACTGGAAAGAATTTCAGAAGCTTTCATAGCAATCGGGTTCTTTCCTTTATATTCTACAGTAGTTCCAGCTTTGGTATTAGGAAGCCAAAGTTGGGAATCGCTTCTTTCGGCAAAAGCGGAAACGGATATCGAAGCGATGAAAGAAGCAAATAAAAATCGAGTCGTAATCATAAAAATGAGGTCTCCGACCTAAAAAATTGAAAAAAGGGAAGGCAAGATTTCTGCCTTCCCAAGCAATTTTATCTATTAATAGAATTATTTAGATTAAGATTAATGATATAGAAATCAGAATTTAATCAAAAATTCTCAAATCTAAATTCTTTGTTCTCAATTCTAAATTCTCAATTAATATTAAGCATACATATTGATGATAGCTTCGTAAAGCTCTTGCTTGCCTGAAGTGAGAGCCGGCTCATTGACTTCACGGCCGATTTCAGCAAGTTGTTCGAGAGTAAGCTTGCCTTCTTCGAATTCCTTGCCCTTGCCGGCATCGAATGAGGCGTAACGATCAGCAAGCATCTTCTTGTAAGGAGATTTCTCAAGAACGTTTGCAGCGCATTCAAGAGCACGAGCCATAGCGTCCATACCGGCGATGTGAGCGATGAAGATATCCTCAAGGTCGGTAGAGTTACGACGAGTCTTAGCGTCAAAGTTAGTACCTCCGTTGCCGAGACCACCGTTACGGATGATCTGCATCATGGCCTGAGTGAGCTCATAGTTGTCAATTGGGAACTGGTCAGTATCCCAACCGTTCTGGTAGTCACCACGGTTAGCGTCGATGCTTCCGAGCATACCATTGTCTACAGCTACAGCGAGTTCGTGTTCGAATGTGTGGCCGGCAAGAGTAGCATGGTTAACCTCGATATTCACCTTGAAGTCCTTGTCAAGGCCATGAGCTTTGAGGAACCCGATTACTGTCTCTGTGTCTACGTCATATTGATGCTTGCTTGGCTCCATTGGCTTAGGTTCGATGAGGAATGTGCCGGTAAAGCCTTTGCTGCGTGCGTAGTCACGAGCCATTGTGAGCATAGTAGCGAGGTGCTCTTTCTCACGCTTCTGATCAGTGTTAAGGAGACTCATATAGCCTTCGCGACCACCCCAGAATACATAGTTCTGACCGCCGAGTTCAATAGTAGCATCTATGGCATTCTTAATCTGAACAGCTGCACGCGCTACGACGTCAAAGTCAGGATTGGTTGCAGCGCCATTCATATAGCGAGCATTGCCGAATACGTTTGCAGTGCCCCAAAGATTCTTGATGTTTGTGCCTTGCATTTTTTCTTTGATGTAAGCCACTACTTCCTTGAGGTTAGCTTCATATTCTTCTACAGAATTACCTTCATCTACGAGGTCAACATCGTGGAAACAGAAGTATTCAACGCCGAGTTTTTCCATGATCTCGAAGCCGGCGTCAACTTTGTTCTTAGCACGTTCTACAGCAGTTTCGCCTACGTTCCAAGGGAATTTCTTTGTGCCACCGCCAAACTGGTCGCCGCCCTCTGCGCAGAGAGTGTGCCACCAAGCCATAGCGAACTTGAGCCATTCCTTCATTGGTTTGCCAAGAATTACTTTCTCAGCGTCATAGTAACGATAGGCGAGGGGATTATAGCTTGAAGTACCCTCAAATTTGATTTTCCCTATACCGGGAAAATATTCTTTCTGTGCCATTGTTGTGATTTTTATTTTGGTTATTTTTATTGTAAGGTCTTTAAGGTCATTAAGGACTTTAAGTGTTTAAGGTATAACTTGGTTGAGGCGCTCTTTCCAGAGTTTGTAGGCTTCCAGATAGGGCTTGCGGTCGGCTGGAGGATTGATCTCTGTGATTTTCTTTAGCGTTGCAAATGCTTCATTATTATCCTTATAGATTCCAGCACCTATGCCCGCGCCTTTTGCAGCTCCGACACTGCCATCAGTTTCATAAAGCTTGATGGTGGCTCCGCTTACGGCTGCAAGTGTCTCACGGAAGAGTGGGCTTAAGAACATATTAGCGTGACCGGCATGGATAGTGTCGACCTTTATTCCCATAGCCTCTGTAATTTCAATACCATACATGAAGGAGAATACTATGCCTTCTTGTGCAGCTCGCATCAGATGAGCTTTATTATGTATATTGAAATTTATTCCAAAGATAGAGCAGCCGATTTCTTCATTTTGCAAGATTCTTTCAGCTCCGTTGCCGAAAGGAATTATACTTATGCCTTCAGCTCCTACCGGTACAGATTCAGCCATACGGTTCATTTCGTCATAGCTTGTTCCCGGATCTGCTATGTTACGCTTGATCCAGCTGTTAAGAATTCCGGTGCCGTTAATGCAGGTTAGTACACCTACTCGTGGTTCTTCAGCAGTATGGTTCACGTGTGCAAAGCAGTTAACACGCGATTTGGGATCGCAGTCAATTTTGCCATTTACTGCATAAACTACTCCGGAAGTACCGCCTGTAGCAGCAATTTCACCGGGATTGAATACATTCAGACTAAGCGCATTGTTTGGCTGGTCTCCTGCTCGATAAGTTACCGGAGTTCCGGGTTCGAGACCAAGTTCTTTAGCCGGCTCAGGAAGAAGACGTCCCTGGATGCTGAATGTTGGTTTCACTTCTGGAAGGATTTCCATATCGAAACCGAAATAGTCCATCAGGAACTTAGCCGGGGCGTTTTCCTTGAAGTCCCAAAGCACATAATTGGAAATTCCCTCAGGAGTAGTGCATATCTCGCCTGTCATCTTCATCGCGATGTAGTCGGCGGGGAGCATTATCTTGTAGATTTTCTCGAAAACATCAGGTTCATTTTCTTTCACCCAGGCAAGCTTGGCTGCGGTAAAGTTTCCTGGAGAATTTAGAAGATGGGTCAGACACATTTCTTCACCTAACGCCTCAAATGCTTTCTGTCCGTAGCGTACAGCACGAGAATCGCACCATATAATTGCATCGCGAAGGAGATTCATGTCTTTGTCGATGCATACGAGACCATGCATTTGGAATGAAAAGCCAATGGCCTTGATGTCGGCAGGATTTACTTTAGAGATATCAAGTACGCTCTTTGTGACCTCCTTAATATATTCCCACCAGTTTTCGGGATTTTGTTCAGCCCAACCTGGTTTAAGGGCTTTGATAGGAGCTTCTGATTTCGGAAAGAAATCTGTAGCCACGCATTTTCCGCTTTTGGCTTCAACGATACTTGCCTTTACGGAGGAAGTACCTATGTCGTAACCTAATAAGTACATTTGATGTCGTGTTTATGGTATAAATATTATGGTATTATCTTTTGCTATTTGCCTTCCAAGGCATTTCAATTACAAAATTAATAAATATTTTAGACTTACAAAACTTTTTAAGGAAAAAAATTGAAGATGATCCCACAGCTCCGTCATTTATGATACCTTTCTGCCGGCAGTATCAAGCATAGAGCGCAAAGGAGGTGGGTCCGC
>CAMWQY010000313.1 GCA_947176355.1 uncultured Porphyromonadaceae bacterium | reverse complement strand
TGGAAGGAACAGCATCAGCCGATAAGTGATTGACGTCACTGAAACCGTTAGATTCGTCACATATTTTTCCGCACAATGGTATAAGATGATAATTTCGCTGAAAAATTATCATCTTATATGAAAATCATTAGAAATTTACAGCTTGCAGGTTTGATTTTTGGGGTATATATTGACGCTTATTCCATCAATCCTGCCGACTCCATAGCGGCAGACTCTATATCATGCAATACACTAATGGAAGTGACGGTTACAGCTGAACGACCTGCGGCCACATTGAGAGCTGACAAGATTACATATAATCCCTCTGCTATGGTTTCCGGAGGACAAGGTAATGTGTACGAAGCGATTCGGTCATTACCCGGGGTAATAGTGGAATCCAGCGGAAACATAAAGCTCAATGGAATGCAGAGTCTTTCCATAAATATTGATGGAAGAAAAACGATCCTCGACGGAGATAACCTTATCAACTATCTTAAGTCACTGCCAGTTACCGACATAGAAAGGATTGAGATCCTAAACTCAGGAGGAGCGAGGGGTGACGGGACGGATTCTACAACTACCTTAAACCTTGTCAAGCGTCGAAAGAAAGACAATGGTTATTCGATAGGGGTGAATATTGACGGACAGTTATGGAAAGCAAAACAGATGTATGGCTCTGTATTCGGAGAATACAATCAAGGTAGTCATAGCGTCGCGCTGAATTATTCCCGATATGTCGCTCATAATCCCTCTGAACTGTTTACAGATAGACCGTATCTTGACTCAAAGGAAAGACTAACTCAATCGTATGACAGGAAACGCGACGACTCCTCTCATTTTCTCTCCGCCTCTTACGAATTAAGACCTTCAAACGGACCTATAGTCGGAACGACCTTGAACTATACTCTCTTCAGAAGGAAAGAACCTGCAGTAATGACTACGTTCGTGCCATTTGTTCCGGATTCCACGGTTACATCCAATGATGCGCTGTTTCTAACAGACAATATTTTTGGAGAAATTTATATCAAGCGTAGATCCGCTGAAAAAGGAAGTGACTGGACCGCTGCATGCGATTTCTTTAGGTATAAGACTTCTGAAAGTCAGGTGATGAAAGATAATACAGGAATGAATATAGACGGAGATATGACAGGAAAAACATACGGTGTCGTCGGTTCATTCGATTTCAGTAAGGCACTATCACAACATTGGAATATCTTTACAGGAGCGAGAATATCATATATCGATATGAAAAGTGAAGGATTATATTCCGGTCAAAATTCTAAAATAACAGGCAATAACTCTTCGGATATAGATAATCTTGATTCCAAGTTCGGATATAATGAGAACGTCAACGCACTCTACGCAGAAGGGAAATATGATTATGGCATACTGAACCTTACTTTAGGACTAAGAGGAGAATATAGCATCCTGAATACATGTTTCTCCGGAAATGAAAGTGCAGAAAGCCATGATTTTTCCAAAAGATACTTTCATCTTTATCCGTCGTTATCCTTGATGCTTTCAAAAGAAGGAATCGGATCATGGATGATTGCGTATGCAAACAAGGTGAATCGTCCAAGATTTGCGGATCTCGATCCATTTATACATATTTTCGACGATATAACCCATGTAGGAGGAAACATCAATTTGAAGGAAGCACACAGACATTCTCTTAATATAATCTGGAGCGACAACAGACATTGGCGAATTATGAGTGGCGCAGAATATGTATCCGGCGACATTGTGAAGTTTTACAGGGAACTGAGCGACCGGATAGTGTACGTAACACCGGAGAATATTCCCTCACATCTGCAATTGACATTATCTGCGACTGGAAATAACCTTAGTATAACTTCATGGTGGACAACATCTGTAACAGCCAATTTAATTTACTCCAACTATCGTTTTGCCAAGGAAACTGAATTAAGCCCTAATATACAGTTTACTCCAATCATTGACATCAAAAATTTGCTACATCTACCATATCAGATTACAGCCGAAATAAATGCATCGTTCAGGGGACGGCTTGCATACGGGCAGGCTCGGACATCTTCTGTATGGAACACATATCTTGGCTTACGTAAAAGTTTCTGTGACGGTAGGGTGTCATTATCATTATATGTCAAGGATATCTTCAATTCCAATCACTTCAATTCCGTCATATTACTTTCAGGTCGAAAGGCAATGCTCTCTGAAAAGGAATATGAGGATATGAGAAAGATCGGTCTTTCGGTTTCATGGAGAATAAGCGGAGGCACAGGAAAATCAAAAAAAGAACAACGGAATGTTTGGATAGATGAACTGAATCGTGTAAATTTGTAGGATATGAAAAAGAATCTTTTTACTCCGTTGCTGTTCGCGCTCATGTTGTTCCTTTTGATCAGACTTACCAATGACATTCCGATGAGGGCCCATTATCTAAGCCACTCATGGAGATTTATAGGTATTGAATTGGCGGGCACAATCATAGGTTGCTTTGTGTGTGATTACTTGGCACGAAAATGGATGAAATATTCAATGCAAAGACGTTTCAGCTCTATTTTGGAATATTCTGCAGTCATCTTTATTCCTGTTGGTTTTTGTCTCTTGATTATGGGTATGTCTCATAATATATCACTTATGAAAGAGCTGCCCGATCTTGTTATTCCTGTGGTAATAACCGGCATGATGTCGATATGGCTCTATCTGACCGCAAAGAACCAGTATCTCAGCACTCTATATACAGAATCAAGAATACGTGAACAGGAGGCGAGACAGGCAAGGATAGAGGCTGATTTGAAGTTGCTTCGCTCCCAGTTTCATCCTCATTTCCTATTTAACATGCTGAATACTGTCTATTTCACTATTGATGAAGAGAATGTAAAGGCGCGCGAGACTGTCGAGAATCTATCGAATCTCTTACGATCCCAGCTGTATGAAGGCAACGGGACGGTGCTGTTGGAAAGGGAGATATCCGCACTCAACAGTTACATAGAACTATGCAGAATGAGATTCGGAGATTCCCTCCATATCGATTCAAAGTTCAATGTAGAAGGGAATAATGATGAAATTCATCCGCATCTCCTCCTTCCCTTGGTTGAGAATGCAGTAAAACATTCAGGTGGAAATCCAAGATGGATAAAGGTGAGACTCATTAGAGAGAAAGACACTGTTAAGTTATTTGTTGAGAATTCTGTTTCCGACTATAAGGCTTTCCCTGAAGAAGAATCAGGATTGGGACTGTCTAATCTCAGAAAAAGACTGTCAATTCTTTATCCTGAAAGATTTGAACTGACCACAGAGAAACGCGATAATAAGTTCAAAGCCTCTTTAAAGCTGGAATTATGATGACTAAACCGATTTTGACCGCTATAATAGTTGATGATGAACCGACAGCACGCTACGGACTTCAGAGCTATATAAATAAGATCCCATCGCTACGATGTGTTGGAGAGTTCCCGGATGTGATGTCATTGGAGCGTTATCTTCGTGATAATACGGCTCCGGACATAATATTCATGGATATACAGATGCC
>CAMWQY010000312.1 GCA_947176355.1 uncultured Porphyromonadaceae bacterium | reverse complement strand
GTCCTTTTTGGGGGTGAAAACCCTTATCTCCATCAAAAGATTAGGAATAGCTTGATTTTTTAGAAAAGTAAAAAAGTGATAGCGGGCCATCGCGGCCGGCTCTTTACTTATATACACTTAGATATCACAGCAACATTAAGAGAGGAAACCTTAGGTAAGATCTCCTCTCTTTAAAATAGTCAAATTTAGCTATGAAATCAATTAATTATTCAGCTGATTGTTGATGATGGTATTGTAGTCCTTCTCTGATTTAGGAATCTCATATCTCCATCCATTTGCATAGTCAGTTGTGTATGATCCTTCGTATGCAGGCAGGAAATTATTTGAAGTCGGGTCGTTTGCTTTCCAAATCTCGCGAGTGACAGGCACATTCCAACGCTTGAAGGAGAACCATGTATCACCTTCACCCCAAAGCTCCATTCGGCGATATAATCTTACCTCCTCCTTAAGGGCAGCACCTGAGAGAGTACAGGTATATTCATCCATACGGTTGCTGTTGAGCTCTTCCAGACAGTTGCGTGCGGTTTGCTCATCGTTGTTTTCAATAGCGGCTTCAGCCTCATTTAGAAGCAACTCTGCTGCACGCAAGAAAGGATGCTGGGCATCACCAAGGTCAGCCTTTTTGCTCCAGAATTTCATTTGGGCTCCGAACTGGATTCTTGTGGTGCCACCGGTGTATGAATATACAGCATTGATTACTTGAGGATTGGTGGCATTTTCTGCATCAAGACCAAGGGCTGCACCAAAACTTTCACCAGTGTTGAAAGGTAGCAAACCATCGGCATAGCCATCAGGAGTCATATACATATTCCATAAAGTAGCAGAGGTGGTGACTGTAGGATCGACGCCCCACATAGTCATACGCTCTCCATACACACAGTCAGGACTCCAGAAATCCTCGTCCTTTATTCCAAAATCTGCAAACATATTTGCCTTGTCGGGTGTCCAGAACTGAAGGCATCTTACGTCAGAATTGTTTTTATCGTATATTTGCTTGTACAGACGATAACTGATCACACCGGCTCCCGACCAGTCATACGAAGTTGCGTATGCACCGTTGCAGCTGAAAGACGCTCCCCAAGAGTTATATCCGTTGTAAGTCTTATTATAGTCATTATACCAAAGCCATTCTCCGTTAGCCTGAGCAAAGCCGGCAAGATATTCATCAGGCGACATGATGGGATATTTCTGACGTGCATCCTTTGCCATCTGCTGAGCCTTTGCCCAGTCGTGGTTGATGAGTGCGGCACGTGAGTAAAGACCCTTGGCAACATCGATATTAGGCTCAAAACCTTTGGATCGAGCCTTGCCTGACTCAGTGTAAAGAGCGATCGCCTCATCGAGATCAGAGTAGATCTGATCCATCACTTCCTTGTATGAAACCAGCGGAGACTGGTCAGATCCCGGGACAGTGCGAAGCACTACGCAAAGAGCCTCGCCATTCTTGCTATCTTCAAAACGAGGACCATACACTTGCATAAGGCGGATATAGGCATGCGCACGAATTGTAAGGGCTGATGCCTTGATCTGCTTTACATCAGCAGGCTCGCCCGAAACTTCATCAATTCTTGACAGGATCACGTTTGCCTGATTGATGAGATTGTAGGCATACATCCAGGGATAACGGTCACCATCGCCTGAATCACGGGTCATGAATACCCATGCCTGATTCTCCTTCTGTGTGCCGTAGAGAAACGAATCAGAGAAGTCAGGACTTGGTGAGTCTCCATAGTAAGTCTGGAGATATGCTTCTCCGTTTGCAAAGCGGATGGCATAGTCATTGTCATCATCTCCATAACTGATATACATGGCCTCGCACAGACCGTAAAGAGCAGCCCGGGCTGCCTCGACACTCTCACCTATGGCTGCATCGCTCACAAGGTCGATAGGCGGCTGCTCAAGATAATTGCTGTCGCAAGCTACCAATCCGAAGGTCATGGTCGTTGCAAGGATGCCTTTATATAATTTTTTCATTTTGTTTCCTGTTTGATTTGATTAGAACTTGACGTTTAACTGGAATGCGAAAACTCTTGCGGGCACGTAGAACTTACCCTGGCCACCCATGAAGCCATACTGCGGATTCATACCCTTGCGCTTGGTAGCTGTGAATACATTGTCGATAGACATACCTATGTTGATGTTCTGCATAGAAAGCGCTGAAACCCATTTCGACGGAAGATCGTATGATACATTCAGGTTCTTTAGCACCAGATACGATGCATCGGTAAGCCAGCGTGAAGAAGCACCGTTGTTTTTAGCCGCATTTGAAGTGTTGAGTTGAGGTATAAGAGTATCGTCGATGTCATCGGCACTTGCGATGAAAGCATTGTAAGTCATACCTCCTACAGAGATTTCCTTATATTCATGATCAGCCACGCCTTCGGGTTTATGAGTCCAGGAGTTCAGAAGATCTTTATGGATGGCTGTAGGTTCGCTTGTCATGTTCATAAGGTCCTGATAGTTGTAGTCCATCACCTTTCCTCCGAGGCTGTAAGTGAAGAGCATGCCGAGATTGATGCCTTTCCAACTTAGATTAGTACCAAAAGATCCGTATACAACGGGGAACGCATCTGCCTGTACTTTAGCTGTAGCGTAAGCGGGGGTATTAGTATAGAGCTTATATCCGTCGCCGTCGGGAACAGCAACGAGAGAACCCTGCGAAGCGGCATTCCTAACATAAGTCTGGAATTGAGCCTCGTTCTGGTGTGCTGTGCCGTCCTCATCCCAGTAGGTAAGCGATGGAGCGTTCGGATCGATCTCATAGAGCGACTGTCCTGTCACGCGGTCTACACCGTTCCAAGTGCGGGTATAGATGGAGCCGAGGCTCTTTCCGAGAAACCATCCGTTGCCCGGCATATCATGAGCTTCCGGAAGCTTTATGATCTTGTTCTTAGAGAATGTAGCGTCTATACTGAAGTCCCACTTGAAATCTCTTGTACGGATAATGTCAACACCGAATTGAAGTTCCCAGCCTATATTCTGCATCGTACCGATATTCATCATGGCATGCGGATTCGAGCCTTCATCCGCCATCGTACCGCCCGACAGGGGTTGAGTGACATTGAAGATAAGGTCTGTGTTGCGCTTGTTGAAGTAGCCTACACTGAAGTTGAAGCGGTCGTTGAAGAGCGATCCTTCGAGAGCTATGTCGAAGGTGCGGGTAGCCTCCCACTTAAGGTTCTGGGAAGCAAGCTGAATCGGCACGAGAGAATTCACATCGTTGTATTTAATGATCTGATACAGGTTGTAGTAGGAATAAGCACCTGCAGAAGCATCATTACCAACAGCACCGTAAGCGGCACGAAGCTTAAGATAATTTACCCAGTCAACATCGTTCATGAAGTTTTCTCTGCTGATCATCCAGCTTGCGCCGGCACTCCAGAAAGTACCCCATCTCTTATCCTTCTCAAAGTAAGAGGATCCATCACGACGGATCGACGCCTCAGCGAAATACTTCTGGGCGTAATTGTATCTTACTCGTCCGAGGTATGATTC
>CAMWQY010000311.1 GCA_947176355.1 uncultured Porphyromonadaceae bacterium | reverse complement strand
ATCAAAAGGCTCAAAAATGCGGGCTGATTTGGGTACATCTAACTGAACACCCTATATAGTAATTTTTCCAGAAGGAAGTGTTGAGAATCCGGATTTAATGATTGAAATTCCAAAAATCATAGGACCTGTCCCGCGCATGATAAGGGAGACATTGTCATACCTACGCACTAATGTTATCAAGAAACAGATTACGAAGCCGTCAGATAATGAAAAATCAGACAAAATTTATAATTACCCTTATCAAGCATTTGAGGAGGCTGTTGTAAACGCTCTTTATCATCGAGACTACCAGGAAAGAGAACCGGTTGAAATTACAATTGAGCCTACTCATATAGATATCTTAAGTTACGCCGGTCCTGATCGTTCAATAAGCTCAGAAGCGATAAAAGCTGCACAAAAGTTAAAGGCACGGAGATACCGAAATCGAAGATTGGGAGATTTCCTAAAGGAGCTGGATTTGACCGAAGGTCGAGCTACGGGAATACCTACAATCCAAAAGGCATTAAAAGATAATGGCTCATCACCTGCAGTTATTGACACAGATGATGAAAGAACGTATTTTCTTATGACAATTCCTTGCAGAGATGGTTTTATAAATGAAGATGTAAATGCCACAGGAGGTGTTGTAAATTATATTGGGGATGGATTTAGACAGATACTTGGACAAAATGCCGTCCAAGTGCAAGAATATATTAATCAATCTATTATCACAGATAAAATTCAACTTGGACAAGTACTTGAACAACTATTTGTCCAAGCATGGAATAGTACGCGATCCAAAGATAATGCTACTGGAATAATATCTGCTACAATTGATCTTATGTGTATGTTGTATGAAAGCAGTTTTTCCGCTAATGAACTTTCAATTAAACTTAATTATACATCCACAAAAGACCTCAAAAGGAAAATACTTTTACCTTTGATAGAGTTGAAGTATATAGAAATGACAATCCCAGACAAACCCAAAAGCGCTAAACAAGCCTATCGACTCACCACAAACGGGGAATCTTTATTTAATCCTGAAAAATTATGACATTTGACGATATAAAGACTTTGATTGCTTCGGATGAGTCGCGGACGATGTAGACAGAGACAACTAAAGAATAGAAGATTCAAAATTTAAATTTATAATGATTAAAAGATAATGGCCGAAAAAGTTATAAATGCTGTTGATTTACTCCTGTCAAAACTTGACAAGAAGCAACTTGCAGATTTCATACGGAAGGAATGCTCAAATAGCATGCAGTTTCAAGACCGCTTCCTTTCACTCGGGGTGGGAACAATATTCAAGCCTAATCCGGAAATCTATGCCTCGCGTGTTGAGGATTTGATTTATGAGTACGGAGGAAGACACGGTTACATTGAATATAGTGATACGTTTGCCTTTAATCGCGCTGTGAGCCGCATTCTTGATGAAGCGGATGAAGCAATGGAAAAAGGACAGTGGGAGGTTGCTGTGGCAATACTCACAGGAATCGCTTCTGTTTCGGAAGAAATTCTCAATAGTGGCGATGACAGCGCCGGCGAGTTAGGTGCAATTGTCAGCGACTGCTTCGAGAAATGGTATGAAATATGTGACAACGAGTCAATCTCAAAAGATCTAAAGGCTGAAATTTTTGAACTTGCGCTTTCCAAATTCAACAACCGCGATCTCAAAGGCTGGGATTGGTGGTGGGATTGGATGGAAATGGCAATTGCTCTTGCAGATACACCTGAAAACCAGAGCAGGGTAATGAAGTCACTGGATGCCATAAAGCCAAATAGCGATGACTGGAGTTCAAGATTCAATGCCAATACTGCTCTAAAATTTAAACTCAAAATGATGTCACGATGCGTCAGCGAAGAAGATCAAATCAAGTTTATGTATGACAATGTGGCTAACCCGGACTTCCGTAAAAGTCTCCTTCAATTGGCATGGGAAAAGGCTGACTACGACGAAGTGCTCAGACTTGCCAAAGATGGAGTAAGCCAAGATGCAGATTATGGAGGACTGGTCAGAGATTGGCTCAAATGGGAATACAAGGTGTATCATGCACTTGGAGATAGAAACAATGAGCTACTATTAGCTCGGCATTTCTTTTTCAAAGGTGGCAGATGGGGAGAAAAGGAGTATTCAATGGAATCAATGTATTATGCGCTTAAGTCTCTAATTCCTCAAAATGAGTGGTCAAAATATGTCGAAACATTGATAAGCGAGGCTAACGGAAAGAGAGAGATAGGACATATATTATTCATATACACACAAGAGAAGATGTGGAATGAATATATGGAATACATACGGAAAAATCCATCAACGTACGATATTGACAATTCTCCGAAAGAAGTAAAGAAGCTCTTCAAAAATGAAATAATAAAACTCTATGCATCTGCTGTCAGAAGTTTCTTTCAACGAGCTTCCGATCGTAAATCCTACCGTGAAGGTGTAAGTCTTCTGAGGAAACTTATCATATATGAAGGGAAGAAAGAGGCTGAGCAGATTGTGGCAGAACAGAAATCACGTACACCGAGACGACCGGCATTGATTGATGAATTGTCAAAACTTTAGGGATTTTACTAATCCATCTTATCAATACTAAAGTGTCAGGGGGTGTCGTCGATTGTTATGTCGTCGACGATGGTGTCGTTGGTCTTCTGGGCTTTGCGGTATAATATTATTACTGCAATTGCACCAAGGATGGCACCTATTCCTCCACCTACCGCTCCGGCATAACTTATAGGATTACCTCTTCCGTCATTTAACACTGCGGAAGCAAATAGCAATAGCCATATTATTGCTAATGGAAGGGCTACGCATAGATGTATGAAACGTTCTTTCTTTTGTTTTATCAAGATCTTACGGACTTCCATCATGCTGCATGTGCTGAAAATTTTGGGGTTGATCCGGAATGTACGCAAATCCACAATTGTATCTACTAATCCGAGTATCACAAAAGCGAAAGCATACCATTGAGAAACTCCAAACAAAGCACAAGCTACAGCAAAAATTATGTATAGGAATGGGAGCATTATAAATTCTGCAAACACAAACGTGTTCAGCCAAGATGCTCGTTGACGCATCACTGTGCGCATAAGTTTGTCGTTGATTATCTGCTCTTTGTCAAGATTCCGCTTCAAGGCGGCCATTTCTTCTTTAAGTATATTTAGTTCGTCCATAGTGAAATCTATTACAATGATTTAAGTTTTTCTTTTATTCTGACGAGGCGTACACCTACGGCTTTAGTAGATATGCCAACGATGGCGGCAATTTCATCGTATGGTATATCTTCAAGCCAAAGCAATACGATTGCCCGGTCGAAAGGCTCGAGACGAGAAATCCGCTCATGGAGCATCTTCGCCTGTTTGCTTTCAGGAGAACCGGGCGCCATTGAATCGGCAGAGAATTCAAGGGGCACCGTCTGAATCTTTTTCTTTCTTTTATAGGAAATGCAAGTATTCATACTAACCCGATAGACCCATGAACGCAGACTTGCGTCACCTCTGAATGAATCCATACCTTGCCATA
>CAMWQY010000310.1 GCA_947176355.1 uncultured Porphyromonadaceae bacterium | reverse complement strand
TGTTCTGTAGAGATCAAGGATCAATATTATAATATGAGGGAGAAGATCGAACCTGTTATGCATATCATCGAGATTGCAGAGAAAGCTATGCGTGATGCCGGAGTCACTCCCAAGGTTCAGCCTATCCGTGGCGGCACAGATGGAGCACAGCTTTCTTTCAAGGGTCTTCCCTGCCCCAATATTTTTGCCGGAGGCGAAAACATGCACGGACGCTATGAGTTCGTATCCATTCAGTCGATGGAGAAAGCCACTGATGTAATCTTCAACATTGCAAAAATTGTAGCTGAATAATCTCGTTCTACGCACCCTCGCATAACGCAAAACTCTTGAAAAAACTGATTGTAGTCACCGGTCCGACGGCTTCCGGAAAGTCTGATCTTGCTGTGAAGCTCGCGCTTGAGCATGACACGGAAATCATCTCGGCAGATTCCCGTCAGATATATAAAGGCATTCCTATAGTCACCGCCGTTCCTGACGAATGTCAGAGAATGGGGGTGACTCATCATCTTATGGAGTGTCTTCCACTCGAAGCTTACTACTCGGCAGCTATTTTTGAGGAGGATGCTCTGAGGATTGCCTCCGAGATATGGAAGAAGAGAGATGTAGCTATTGTCTGCGGTGGCTCTATGATGTATATCGATGCTCTCGTTCAAGGCATCGATGAACTCCCAACCGTACCGGACTCCATACGTTTTCCACTGATGGAGGAGTGGAAAAGCAAGGGCGACGACTGGCTTCGCGATAGATTGAAGGCGCTTGACCCTGATTACTACTCGAAAGTAGACCTTGCCAATATGAAAAGAGTTTTTCATGCAGTCGAAATTTGCATGGCATCGGGCACTACCTACACTTCACTGCGTACCGGAAGAAAAAAGAAGCGAGATTTCGAAATTGAAAAGATAATAATCGACCTTCCACGCGAAGTGCTTTTCGACCGCATCAATCATAGAGTCTTGAAGATGGTTGACAATGGGCTGGAAGAAGAGGCTCGAAGAGTATATCCTTTACGACATCTGAATTCGCTGAATACTGTTGGTCTAAAAGAGATGTTCGCTTATTTCGATGGTGTAATGGACTTTGAAACAGCCGTCGCCCGCATCCAAAAAAACACCCGTGTCTACGCAAAAAAACAACTCACATGGATAAAAACAAAATCTTAAAATATGCTGCCGTCTTCCTCTTGATAATAGGGATCGCCTATTTCTGGAATAAACTTGCTCCGGGCGCTATCGAAAACGACATTAAATCTGACTCTTCAGAAGCTTCTAAAACAACTCCTACAATTAATTTTAAAGAGTTAGACAAAGTAGCTGTTTCCAAGGCTCTTCCTTCTGTAGTTAAGGAATATGAAGGATTCACTGTAAACTTCAATCCTGAAAACAAAACACCCAATTATGTAGCTTGGGTACTTCAAGGGAATGAAACTGATGGAGCAATCGGAAGAAGCAATAAATTTTGGACTGATACAGAACTAAAGGGATGTCCTGATACTCGCGATTACTCCCGTTCCGGTTACGACCGAGGCCATATATGCCCTGCCGGCGAACAAAAATGGAGCGTTGAGGCAATGCACCATAGCTTCGTTATGGCAAATATTTGCCCACAGAAACATGAGCTCAATACAGGGGCTTGGAAGACACTTGAAGACAAAGAACGCCTGTGGGCAAAACGCGACTCTGCCATTGTCATTGTCGCAGGTCCAATATATGATTCAACTGATAAGGAAACTATTGGGAGAAACAAAGTACGTGTACCATCCGCTTTTTTCAAAGTTCTTCTTGCTCCATATTCGAGCCCGATGCGAGCCATAGGTTTCGTATATCCCAATATGAGATGCGACGGGAACATGCAGGCATACGCTGTAAGTGTAGACGAAGTGGAAAAAATGACTGGTTTCGACTTCTTTACAGCTCTCCCCGATGATATCGAAGACGACATCGAATCCATAGTCCCCTTCAAAGACTGGAATAAATAATCCTCAATACAGGTTGTGGCTTTCGCCATAAATTTCAATAAAATGAATACCACCATAACCTCCCCCGCCACTCCACAAGGCAAAGGCGCACTCGCCATCATACGACTCTCCGGCCCCGAAGCCTTTTCCATTGCGAACTCCGTATGGAAAGGTGCAAATCTGCAGGAATCCCGTTCCCACTCAGCCCACCTCGGCTACATAATAGACGAATCTAACAACATACTTGACCAGACAGTAGCCACAGTTTTCCGTGGACCTAATTCTTTCACCGGTGAAGATGTAGTCGAATTCTCACTCCACGGTTCCCCTTGGATAGTCCGCGAAGTCAACAACTTACTTCTTCGCAAAGGTGCCCACGCCGCTGAACCGGGAGAATTCTCCCGTCGCGCCTTCCTCAATGGTCGCATGGACCTTGCCTCGGCAGAAGGGGTAGCCGACCTAATCGCATCCTCCTCCAAAGCTGCCCACAAGCTTGCCATGCAACAGACCCGTGGCGCTTTCTCTAAAGAATTCAATGAGCTCCGTGATAAGCTCATCGAACTTGCATCCCTCCTCGAGCTTGAACTTGATTTCTCAGAGGAAGACGTGGAATTTGCCGACCGCACACGTCTTATCGAAATCGCTACACTCCTTCTATTGAAAATAGACAGACTCACAAACTCATACGCCACCGGACGTGCCATCAAAGAAGGTGTTCCGGTGGTGATTGCCGGCATGCCAAACGTAGGTAAGTCCACACTCCTTAACGCCCTACTTCAGGATGACAAAGCCATCGTGTCAGACATTCCCGGCACGACACGCGACATAATCGAAGACACCTGCGAAATCGACGGTGTACTCTTCCGCTTTATAGATACCGCCGGGCTACGCGAATCGTCAGACGAAATCGAAACCATCGGTATGGAACGCGCTCGCCGTCGTCTCAACCAAGCCTCCATTGTTCTCTGGCTTATTGACCCACTTGCACCTCTGAGCGATCAAATCAATGAAATGAATTTTACGCTCAAAGATTTGACTCCGGAACAAAAGATAATCCCTGTCATCACCAAGACTTCCGCCCCCGATATGTCAGAAAGTGCTATCGAAGGGATTCAGAAATACTTCGAAGCCGTCTTCACCTCCGAAAAACTCACGAACGACATACTTCCCATAATCAAAATATCAGCAGCCGAAAACATCGGTCTTAGTTCTTTAAGCGACGCTTTGAAAAAAGCCTCAACAGGCGACTACGACCCGGAGAGAGAACTGTTGCTCACCAACGCCCGCCACTACGCCGACCTCCTCCACGCCGGAGAAGCCCTCCGCCGCGCCCTAAGCCAGATGCAAACCGGCTCCTCAGCTGACTTCATAGCCATGGACATCCGCGAAGCCACCTCCGCCCTCTCCTCCCTCACCGGCACCATCACCACCCCCGACCTCCTCAATTCTATTTTCTCTCGCTTTTGCATCGGAAAATGACCCGCAGTTAAAGATAGATAACTATAAGTTGAAATAATAGTCAAGGCGTTCAGTTTGAGCGCCTTTTCTTTTG
>CAMWQY010000309.1 GCA_947176355.1 uncultured Porphyromonadaceae bacterium | reverse complement strand
CTACATCAAAGGCTTCCTACCGGAAGAGCAAGGTAGACCGTGCTGAAAGTCATAAGCGCAACATTGAATCCATTAAGCGGCAAATAGCGCAGGCTCAGCTCAACAAGACCCGCGCACCGAAATAAAAAAAAGACGCAGATGAGCGAAAAGAAAGCTGAACCGGATGAGCCATTGAAAATGAAACTGGCTCGAGCTCTTGACGACAACCTGCACACGCGCCAATGGCATAATATCGTAGACTGGCTCATCATAGCGATGATCCTGATAAGCACTACCGAGATATTCCTGTCCACATTCGACCTTGATCCTAAGCTTCGCCGCATTCTCTTCTGGGTAGACATAGCCACGCTTGTCTTTTTTACGGTCGAGGTCTGTCTCCGCATCTGGATAGCACCTATAATCAATCCTAAATTTAAGGGATGGAAAGGAAGGCTGAGATATTGCTTCACATTCTATGGAGCTATCGACGTCCTCTCTACATTCCCATTCTATCTGCAGTGGATATTCCCTCTGCCGGTGATGGCGTTCAAGGCACTGCGTACGGCAAGGGTAGTGCGGACACTACGCATAGGACGCTATACCAAATCATTCAATCTGCTTACTGACGCGATAAAGGAGAAACGCCATGAGCTTGTCGTAGCCATGCAGTTCCTGATTGTGATAACGGTAATTCTAAGCCTTGTGCTGTTTTTTGCAGAGCATGATGCCCAACCGGATGTATACGATAACGGTGCCGTTTCCGTGATGTGGGCGTTTGCCCAATATATTGGAGACCCGGGACAGTTTGCCGATACTCCTCCGGTCACGGTCGTAGGCAGAATCATCGCCTGCATAGTCGGGCTTCTCGGTATAGCCATTGTAGCCGTGCCGACAGGTATAATCGGAGCCGGATTTACCGACGCGATAGAAAATCGCAATCATGAGGAAGAGGTCAGAAACGATGCCGCCAAGTTACGCAACGGCTTCGAGCGGAAGCTTGACCGACCGACAGGTTTACAAGTAGTGCCTCCCTTCCGGAGCGTAGACGACCTCAAAGCCCGGCTCAATATGAAATCCGACAATCTTCAGGAAGCTGTATCTCACGGTCCCGGATTCCGGATAGTCAACCTTGCCGCAACTGTGCCAACCGACGACGGGGACTATGTGGCAGACCGCGTTGCAGTGGAGCATTATCCGCAGAATACTCTCTATGGTTGCTGCATTGACCGGAATTCCCGCATCACAATCATTGCGCCCTCAAACATGATAGATCCGGGACTTTCGCATTTCTGCTTCTATCTTGCCTATATCGGTCAGTTCAACTACATAAGCCGCGAGATCGGCCAACGGGCGCCATACAAGTCTTATTATGGATTCAATTCGGAAGATGATGTGGAGGGTCTGAAAGAGTACGCCGCCGACCTCAAACGATTGATGGCTAAGGAAGATGCCTGGTCACTTACCGTCTTGGTGTCAAGCGGAGCACTGGAACCACCATACCCAACCAATATCCACCTTAACATCGGAGGCAAAAAGGGGGATACACGGACTTCGGGGGAAGATCTTTTCATAAAGGACGCCTCGACATACGAAAATTTTTATGATACTCTGGAAAAGACTGTGGCCTCTGATCTGAACCTTACCCTCGATCATCAGCAATATCATAATACCCATTCCCCTAATAACTTCCTTCGCAAACTTAGTCTGACGGAGCATGCTAACCATATTATAATGCGTATTGAATGGAAACAGCTGCTATGGTCGCAGAAGCGGCTGCTGCTCGCACGCGACATAGCGGAAAGCCTCTGCATCGCAATCCTTGGCACCCCGCTTCCTCCCTTAGCCCCTGAACTCAAAGTCAAGGCCATCGGCTACGACGGCTACGATTGCCTAAACAAATAAAACCTTCAAACGCAAATATCTTCGTCTTCTAAAACTCACCTCAATCAAACATGTTCGCTTAGATAAAGGATATTCCGGACAGTTTTATTGCTGCCGACGATATTCCCATAGGACTGGGCAATAAGATCCCCCTTTGGCTCTTCGGCTTACTTTACTGAATGATTTCTGCGCCAATATGCCAGTTCCCTCAGGTATCGGAGAAAAGAAAATTGCACATGGCAATTGCCTTTATAATCTTGAACTTGCAAAAGGCATAAAAACCGTGCCCGCTAACATATCCAATTCTGATAGACATAACATAAAAGGTGCGATAGGTGTCATATCCTATCTGTTGGGAGTCATCTCAAATACACGAAAGACAGAACTTGAACGCAATATCAAATCACTTCTTCAGGAAGAGAGGGACCCCAAAACAAATGAAATTTTAAGGATATGCACAAACTTTCCGGTGTAAAACTTGTTACTTTGGTTAGAAATAATTAACTTTGCATCCACAAACAGTGCCCTATAGGCTTCTCTGTTAGAGAATGTCGCTATATCTGCACTTAAAAATGGTTGTTAAGGCATCCGGCTCCGGCTTGAGATGCCTTGTTTTTTCTATATGCCCCTCTTCCTCCTTGCGTGTGCATACTGCCGAAACAATCTTAAATAAAAAAGACGTAGGCGTGAAATATATTCCTACACAATTTGCTCGCTCGCTTGCTAACCATGATTCATATATCTTAGACAATATCGACAAGATTTCCGATGGCCCTGAAAAGGAATATTTTGAGGAATTGGTGAGATTCATCTTAAAGCGGGAAGATGATTTCCCTGTGTCGGAAAAAGTATACGTCGACTTCTCAAAGAAAAAAATCGGAGCTCGTTGCGCTGAGATTCCTGATTACCTGGTCGGTAAGTCAACATACGCTGATCCTATTACGATACCCGATCCCGACATCTGAGAAACAGGCATTCCAGCAGGATTCGCCACTCTTCGATGCGCCTTGCTGGTACTCTAAGCAGACTCGGTAGATATAGACTTCCACCTATCGCCCCGGAGCTGAAAACCAAAGCAATCGGCTACGACGGCTACGAATGCCTGAACAAATAAGACTTCTTTTACAAAAAACATCAAGGATTATTGTCCCGCTTGTTTTTACTTTTATAATTTTCTTTATACTTCCTTAATAATCCGTGTTTTTCCCCGGAGCGTTATAATTATAGAAAGGGGTGATTAATCCGATTGCGACCCAATGCTGCCTCTCTGATATCCGAAAATGATTCAGAAGCGGAGTTTTCGTTTCGGTAGCCGTTGCGAGGCAACGGCATTTCCCCCACACATAACCCAGTTTTCTTTGCCGCCGGAGATAATAGTCTGCATCCTAACTTATTGTAACATTCAGCGAATATTTTGTTAGTTCTCACACAGAGGGCACACGGAGCTTTTTATACTTACAGATATTCATAAATGAGATAATTTTATTAAATCATACTGATATCATCCACAAAGGGGCATTGCTTCGCTCGCCCTTGAAGCCCACGGAGACTTTCGCTGAATAGTTACAACTTATTATCATTTTATTAAATTATGTTAATTTAAATACCAAAATGGTATCTTGTTTTGTTGTATATGTAAAACAAAATGATTATGCAAGT
>CAMWQY010000308.1 GCA_947176355.1 uncultured Porphyromonadaceae bacterium | reverse complement strand
GGCATGAGGGTCCAGTTTACGAGGTCCTTGCTCTGCCAGAGCTGGGCAGGACCGAAACCGGCACCACTGCCGTCGGTGGTGGCGTAGACGTAGTAGGTGTCGCCAAACTTCTTGATGGTGGGATCGGCGAAATAGCCCGGGATCATGGGGTTGAAGATGCCGGGGGTAGTATATTGAGCATCCTTAGGCGTGGTGGCACCCATAGGAATGGCAGCAGCCAAGCTTAAGAGTATGGGGAGTTTTAGTTTCATAATATTTATTATTTGGAGATGCGGAGGGCAAAGCCGCCGCCGGGAGCGAGGTGGATGGGTAATTTTTTCGATGAATCCGCTGTGAGATGCTCTGCCTTGTAGTCGCGGGCTTGCTTGGCAGCGTTGTCGCCGTCGCGGAAGAGAGTTGCTTCGTAAGTGCCTTCCGGGAGGAAGCTTAAGTCGAGGGTATAGTCGCGTGGAGTCCAATCGGTCTGTCCGGCTACATACCATCCATCCGGAGCCTCCCTAAGAGTCACTATATATTCACCCATCTTGCCGTCCAATACTTTTGTTGAACTGAATACAGTGGGAATTTTTACGATGAAATCGGTGGTTTCCTGATTGTCAATATAGTTTGAAGGGGAATCGGCAAGCATCGTAAATGGGGAATCCTGTACGATGTAGTTGGCAATCTGATGGCAGCGTGTGCCCTGGCTCATCGGCGATGAATAGACGGCTTTCCAATCGGCTTTCGATGCGTTGAGCATTGCTCCGGGTGTGAAATCTACCGGACCTGCCATCATTCGTATGAATGGGAATGTGACGTCATACTTAGGCATATCCACCGAAGGATCACTCCATTTCATTTCCTCCATACCGAATACGCTCTCGTAATTCACGATATTTGGATAAGTCCTGTTGATACCTGTCGGAGGATAGAAGCCGTGAAGGTCAAGCATAAGACCATGTTGTGCGGCTGCATCTGCAATGCGATAGGTCATTTCAGCGGCGGTCTGGTCATTACGGTCAAGGAAATCTACCTTAAATCCCTTTATTCCCATTTCGGAATATTTCTTGCAAGCTTCTTCAAGCTGATCGTCAAGGACATTGAAGACGGTCCAGAGCCAAAGCCCTACCCCTTTCTCCTTGGCGTAGGCAGTTAGCGTCGGAAGATCAATTTCCGGCACAGTTGTCAGCATATCGCCACTCTTCGGCTCATACCATCCTTCGTCAAGTATCACATATTCAATGCCGTTGTCAGCAGCAAAATCAATGAAATATTTATAAGTATCGTTGTTTATGCCAGCCTGGAAGTCTACACCACGAAGTCCCCAGTCGTTCCACCATTCCCAAGCCGCCTTTCCGGGCTTTATCCACGATGTGTCTGTCACTCGAGAAGGTGAAGCAAGAGTATATACAAGATTATTGACAGGCATTTGGCAGTCGTCGGTAGTCACCGCCATGATACGCCAAGGGAAATCCTTCCTGCCGGGAGTCTTGGCGATAAACGACTCGCGCTCTGTGACATATTCCTGCTTTCTCCAGGGATAGTAATCAGTCTTCGCAGGATATGCGGCAAAACGAGCGGAAATAATGTTGGATACGGAATCAGCAGTAACAAACATTCCGGGATATCCTTCAACGTCGCTTTCCATCAACGAAAGCTTGAGTCTGTCGCCAAAATCAGCCACTATAGGTAGGAATGCAAGCGTCGGAGATGCGGATGAAGCAGGAGTTACAGAATAAAAATTCTGGAATGCCATCGCCTCTGGATTCTTATCATTAGTGGAGTGAGCCATATATAATATAGGATCGCCGGCAAGACGATAGGTAGCGACTTCCGAATAAATGGTCTGGTCCTCCTTATTGTCTGTAGAGAATCTGTATGCCACTCCGTCGTCGAAGAGACGGAAGGTGACGGTCTGGCCGTTGGATAGGCGTACTTTTAGCTCGTTCCACTCGGCGTTTATCTCGGGAGTGTGATGGAATGGTGCAGATATCTTTTCCTTGAGTCCTTTCTTTAATGAGGTCTTTGCAATCTTTGGATGCTTGGTGATGGATTTGTTTCCGCTCGACTTAAGCGTAATATGGGATTGGCGAAGAAGGGGCTTACCCTCTCTTGAGAGCGACATATTAAGGCCTTCGGTATCATCGACAGTGATGGAAAGGCTTCCTGAGGGAGAGGTAGCTTCCATAGTCTTCGCGATAGCGTCGGCAGCTCCAAGAGAAGCAGCGATACATGTCGATAGGAGGATTGTCTGGATGGGTTTCATGGTTATGTCGGTTAATTTTATTTTCGGAATGAGGGAGACGCGTAATATTTCTTTTGCGATACAAAGATACAATAAAGAGTTGGATGTTCGACCTAAAAATCGTACAAAGATGTGATAATTTTGTCTAAAACATGGATTTGGATAGTTTTTTGGACGATATTTGCATAAGTTTGGACGATTGGGAGGCTCAGTTTCATTAAGGAATGTTAACTTTGCACCGTATCTCGCGCGAGCTCACGCAGAGGAGCATAAGTAGCGGAGAACACCGAGAGAAAATTTGAAATGAATATAATCAACCTAACAGTTATGAAATATAATCAATCCACATTTATCATCGCTTCGGTGATGGCAGCGGCGGCTTTGGGTGCATGCAGCCGGACCGAGACGTATGAGGCTCCCGATGCTCCGGTCAAGGAGGTGGCATTCACACAAGTGCACATCGACGACAGTTTCTGGGCCCCGCGCATCGAGACCAACCGCAAGGTCTCCATTCCCTCAGCTTTCAAGGAATGCGAAAAGAATGGTCGTTTCGATAATTTCGCGATCGCCGGTGGCCTTAAAAAGGGTGAGCACCGCGGTGATTTCTCTTTCGATGACACCGACCCCTATAAGATAATAGAAGGAGCTTCATATTCCCTCGCTGTGGAATACGACCCGAAGCTCGACGCATATCTCGACAGCGTCATCAACCTGATCGCGGCAGCGCAGGAACCTGACGGATATCTGACCACCTGCGTCACCAACAAGTGCGAGCGTCTTTCAGGCTGGTGGGGCACACACCGCTGGGAAAAAATCAATAGCCATGAACTATACAATTCCGGTCATCTCTACGAAGCCGCCGTGGCACACTATCTCGCAACAGGGAAACGCTCTCTGCTCGACGTGGCGATAAAGAACGCTGACCTCGTATGCAAGACTTTCGGCTACGGAGAAGACCAGATAAAATATCCTTCCGGACACCCGATCATCGAGATGGCTCTTGCAAAGCTATATAAGGTGACAGGCGACAAGAAATACCTCGACCAGGCAGGATACTTCGTAGAGGAGACCGGAAGACTGACCAACGGCCGCAAACCGAGTGAGTACTCGCAAGACCATAAACCTATCCTCGACCAAGAAGAGATAGTGGGCCATGCCGTGCGTGCCGGATACCTTTATTCCGGCGTAGCTGACTATGCGGCACTCGCCCAGGACAGCGCATACTTCACAGCCATCAACCGTATCTGGGACAATATGGCATCTAAGAAACTCTACATAACCGGTGGAATAGGAAGTC
>CAMWQY010000307.1 GCA_947176355.1 uncultured Porphyromonadaceae bacterium | reverse complement strand
TAGTCTGGTAGCGAGCCATCATTACCCAGATACCTTCTGCATACATTGAGATAGGATCGCCATTTGCATCATTCTCAGGAACTGTGATGGATCCGCTCTGAAGTTCTTCGCCTTCCAAAGAAATAACAGAATAGTCAACTACGCGATTCACAACATTTACATCAAGACTTACCGTATACCATGTTCCTTGAGAAACAGACTTTGCTTCTGCATAGTCGATCTGACATTCGATATAATCCAATTCATCAGTTGTTGTAACTTCACCGGTAGCCTCATCTGTTACAGTTTTATACACTTTAACAGCTTCGCAAGGAGCCTGGATAGCATATCCAAGTGGTTCTCCGTTTACCTGAGACATATCATAGAGGAAATTGTTCCAGCATCTTACTGTGCCGCTCCAGTTATTGCGATATGGCTGATTAGCTACACCTGTGTGGTTAGTGAAGACTGTAAGACAGCTATTGTACTGGTTGTTGGATCCCTGCTCATAGCAGAAGTCGAAAGTCATATTGTAAGTTTCGCCTTCAAGAACGGGAGCACCGTCTTTCATGAAGATATCCTGACCCCAAGTCACGTTGCCTGAACGTCCATTCACCTGGCCTTGTTTGAGTTGCAGGAATTTACCATACTCATCAGATACGATGTTGATGGATTCACCACCGAACGACCATCCGGTTTCTTCTACGCTTGTTGCAGTCTCAAAATTCTGCTGATACAGAATCTTTGTGGCTGAAAAGCTTGTGAGGGCCATCGAAGCGACCCCAAGAGTTAATAAAAATTTTTTCATAGAAAAAATGTTAGTTAATAAATGTTAATGAAATTTTAGGTTTATCCTTTTTTTGTGCCTACAGAGGGGGTCAGGCCTCTGTAGGTATTGTTTTTGATCTTTAAGGTCCTTAAGGTCTTTAAGGTCCTTAAGGTCTTTAAAGACTTTAAGGTCCTTAATCTGATTTTTACCAGCCGGGGTTTTGGGTGAGGTTGCCGGCTTTGAGGATTTCAGCCTGCGGGATTGGCCAGAAATAAGCCTTGTCGCCGGGCCATGCACGCTTAGTGATGTAGTTTGGATTAGTCACTACATTATATGTGAGTGTACCGTCATCAGCCTTTGTGATTTCCATACATTTTACATCCACTATATACTGCGGGGCCTTCATCCAACGGCGAACATCGTAGATACGGTGTCCTTCGAATGCGAGCTCTACGAAACGTTCGTTTTGATAGCGATTCCAGAATTCATCGAAGCTAAGTCCTGTAGGAAGATCCGGTTGTCCGGCACGTGTGCGCACTAAATTGATGGCTTCGGCAGCAGACATGTTCAGATCATCTTCAGTTGCATATCCGCTTCCTGTATAATTAAGCATTGCCTCTGCATAGTCAAGATACACCTGACCAAGACGGAATACAATCCAAGTGTGGGAACTTGAGTTCTGAGAGTTACCTGAGATACTTGTCTCTTTGCTCACATATTTTTTAAGGTAATAGCCGGTAGGAGTTCCGTATGTGACAGAACGTGAGTTAGCACCACCAAGCCAAATTTCGAGCGCATCTTTAGGAAGAGCATCGGGCCACTTCTCACCGTTTACTGCCACTGTAGCGGCAAGGCGACTGTCGCGGTTGTCGTATGGTTTCTGGGGGTTGTAAGTCGGATCTTCGCTGATAGAAAGACCATTCTTAGTCTCGTAAGCCGATACAAGATTCTCGGTCGGACAGTTGCCACCTTGAGCAGCAGTCATACCGATAGGGAAATTATACTTTTCGAAGTTATTGCTTGCTGCATTACGGGTAGCAAATATAATTTCCTTTGTTGCATCTGCATCGTTCCAGTTGGAGCTGGCAAAAAGCTTTGAATAGTCATTGGCAAGACGCATGTTGCGTTTCTTGCATTCATCCATACATTCCTTTGCGCGAAGGGCAGCCTGATGCCATAGTTCCTTTACTTCAGAATCAGATTTGCCCTTTGAGAAAAGTGGAGATGCATGATAGAGTGCTGCGCGAGCACGGAGTGCAAGGACTCCGAGGTTATTTACACGTCCTGACTCATTCTCAAGAGATACGTATGCTCCGGAATAATCCTTGATGATAGTGTCTTGAATTGCTTCGCATTCGCTGTCGATATAGCTGAATATCTCTTCGGCAGATACTCGAGGCATATTGTTCGATTCGTCTGCGTTCATGAAATTGACAATAAGAGGCACATCACCGTATTGACGCACGAGGCGGAAATAATTGTAGGCACGCATGAAGCGCATTTCCCACTGAAGGTTGTTGTATTTGATCATCTGGTCGGGATAATCTTTTTCCAACTCATGCTCCGGGAAAGTGAGATTGTTGAATTCGTCGAGGAAGAGGTTGCAATATGAGATTGCGTCCCAGCAGCTGGTCCAAGTATTTTGATTGGCGTTTGTCGGGCTCCAGCTTCCGTTGTAGTAAGATTCAATCTGATTGCCCTCATGGCTGTAGACAGATTCATCAGTAGCAGAACTGAGGTTGGCGCCACCATGTATCTGACCGAAATCACTTTCGAGTGCGCGATATACGTGGGTAGTGATCTTACCTACATTTCCGAAATCACGCATTACGAATTCCTTGTCGTTGACCTTATACTCATGGTAGTCCATCTGGTCGGAGCAAGCTGCCAACCCGAGCGACGTAAGAGCGGAAATACCTATTATATATTTAAGTTTCATTTTTGTAGATGTTGATAGAGTTAGAAAGTAAGTTTCACGCCTACTACAATCTGACGGCTGAGCGGAGCCACGACACCGGTAGCCTCCGGATCGAGGTTCTCGAGTTTGTTCTTGCCTCCTGTAGCGATATTGCAGAGGTCGACGCCACGAACATACAATTTAGCTCCATTGATGAAATGAGTCTTGGCGAGAAGGCTCTTGCTGAAATTGTAGTAAAGCTCGATGTCGCGGAGTTTAAGATAACTGCGGTCGCGCTGCCAGAATGTGCTGGTGCGGTAGTTGTTGGCATTGCTTGAAGAGCTGAGACGAGGATAGAGTGCGTCAGCTACGTTATTGGTCTCAGCATTCCAGCGATTGTCATACACTTCCTGAGCAAGTGAGCTATTGTTGATCAAGCCCCAGTAGTAGCCCTGAGAGCTGAGGTTGCAGCCCCAGTTGCCTACGCCCTGGAAGTGTGCGTGAAGTCCGATACCCTTGTATTCAGCGCCTAAGTTGAATGTATAGTAGATTTCCGGACAGATTGCATTATAGCCGATCTTAGTCACGTCGTTGGCATCGATCACTCCGTCTTCATTGATATCCTTATACTTGATATCGCCTGGACGCACTGTTGAGAATGTCTGAGTAGGAGAAGCATCGATTTCAGCCTGGGAAGTGAAGATTCCTTCAGCGATCAAGCCGTAGGTAGAGCTGAGAGGATTGCCGGTGTTCACAAGGTTGTCAAATGCCTTTGGCTCTTCTGCCATGTCGATGATCTTGCTCTTTGCATAGAGGAATGATCCGCCTGCCATCACATTCCAGTCTCCGAAATTCTTGGAGAAGTCAAGCTCGATGTCTAC
>CAMWQY010000306.1 GCA_947176355.1 uncultured Porphyromonadaceae bacterium | reverse complement strand
ATAAAAAGCGGATCGGTCGCACACAAGAAGGTGGGGTTACGAAATCTTGTCAAGGGTTTCCTTGATCAGACATCGGGAGAGTTTGACGCGGCCATGGTCGTATTCGATGATGGAAAAGACTGGAGGTTATCTTTTATCTGCGACATAAAAGAGGAGGCAACTACCCCAAAGCGCTTTACTTATGTATTTGGCGAGCATGATAACTTCTATCGCACCGCCATCGAACGATTCAATCTGCTGCAGAGTCAGACGCCAACCTTTAAGAATATCCGTAAGGCTTTCTCGGTTGATGCTTTGAGTGATGATTTTTTCGACACATATCGAGACCTGTATGCGGACTTCGTACAATACATTACCGGAAAGCGATATGTCAAGGAGGGTAATAAATGGGTGGAACGTGAATTGGGAGCAGCAAATCATCAGTTTGAGGATACCTTTGATGGAAACGACAAACTGGTGCGCGACTACGTCAAGAAGATGTTTGGTCGCATAGTGTTCCTGTACTTCCTTCAAAGGAAGGGATGGCTTGCGGGAAATCGCCAGTATATGCACGACCTTTTCTATAATTCATCTCTGCAGGATGACTTCCTTGACAGGGTGCTTGAACCATTGTTCTTTGAGGTTCTGAATACTGACAAACCTTTTAGAACCAAGGAAGCCAAGAGCTTACCGGGTAATGAAAATATTCCTTACCTCAATGGCGGATTGTTTGCCAAAGATGATGTCGATCCCAAATCATGTATATTCCCGGCTGAATATTTCCGTAAGCTTTTTGACTTTCTTGACAGCTATAACTTCACCATAGATGAGAATGATACGGATGATGCGGAAATAGGTATCGATCCGGAGATGCTTGGTCGCATCTTCGAGAATCTGCTCGAAGACAACAAAGATAAGGGAGCGTTCTACACTCCTAAAGAGATTGTGGACTACATGTGCCGTGAATCCATCATGGCGTACTTACTCAATGGTGTTCCGGAACGGTCACATGACATTATTCGCCGTTTCGTTGAAACTTATGATGCTTCGGAGCTTAATGATGACCAATGGTTGTATATTCGTAAGAAACTTCAGGCAGTGAAGATTTGTGACCCCGCAATTGGGTCCGGTGCATTTCCGATAGGCCTTGTAAATATCTTGTCTAAACTCTATGTTGCCATGAAAGCCGATACTGATACGGCTAAAATGAAACGCCACATTATGGAGCAGAACATCTATGGTGTGGATATTGAGCGGGGCGCTGTTGATATTGCGAGACTTCGCTTTTGGCTCGCTATGATTGTAGAGGAAACGGAACCGATTCCTCTGCCCAATTTGCACTTCAAGATTATGCAGGGCAATTCACTCCTTGAAAATTATAATGGGATTGACCTGTCTGATTTGACCAAGATAAATGGCCAATCCAACTTGTTCGACTCGGAAAACGCCGAGCGAGAGGCTCTTATGTCGTCTTTGAAGGCTTATTACAAGACATCCAACCATACTGAACGGGATCGTCTTTTCAACGAAATTATCTATAATGTCCGTAGGCAGCTATTAGATAAAGGGATAACCTTGCCTACAGGAGAAGATCCTTCCGCAAATACTGATTTCTTCCTTTGGCATACATGGTTTGCCGATGTATTCGCTAATGGTGGGTTTGATATAGTCATCGGTAATCCTCCATATTTTGTATATCAGGATACACATCTTGGAGAAATAAAGCAACTCCGAAAGATCAACCATTTAAAGATTGCCTTTGGAGGTAAATTAAATGCCTACAAACTATTCCTTGCGGCAGCACTACAAGACTTAACTAAGAAGGATGGTGTCGTGTCATTTATATTTCAAAACTCCTTCTTAGGAGATTTACAAGCTGCAAATTTACGTCGACATGTGCTCACAAATAATACAATACTCAAAATTGATTCATTCCCAGAGAGAGATAGTAAGAAAAAGAGAGTTTTCGAAAGTGTAAAAATGAGTGTTTGTGTGGTCTTAATTAAGAACACACCAAGCCAACCTACAAATAAATTCCAAGTAAACATCTGGGAGGATCGCAACAAAAGCAAGGGGCTATTGACAAGTTTTAATTATCAACAGCTATATGCTATTGATCCGGAGGGATTGACAATCCCCCGGTTGGCTGAGCACAGTATACCACTAGTAATAAAACTTTTGCAAAAGAAGGAAGTTGGAATTAAGTGTATTGAGGGAGAGTTGAATATGACATTCCACAAACCATACTTTACCTCCGATACATCTATGCCTAAAATATTAAAGGGGGCCGCTATTCAACGTTATGGCTATACGTTGAATATGAGTCAAGGTGAAATCGAATATTTAAATGAATCAAAGTATTTAAAAGACTGCGGCACATCGGAGAAGTCTAATCATCACCAATCGGAAAGGATTGCAATGCAAGGAATGACAGGTGCAAATGACAAAATCCGATTAATTATGTCAATCGTTCCTGCAGGATATTATTTGGCTAATTCCTGTAACTATATAATGCCCTCAAAGGCCTACAACTTATATGCGCTTTTGGCCATATTGAATTCAAAGCTAATGAACTGGTTCTTCCGTTGTTTTAGCACCAATAGTAATGTTAATGGCTATGAAGTTGATAATTTCCCGATAGTCAATCTTCAAGAGACGGATAGTCAGGATTTAGAATCTCTCGTACAAAAACTGATGAGTGAGAAGGACGTAAACATTCGCAATAGTCTATCGCAGAGAATTGATGAAGCTGTGTACCACATATACAGTCTTACTTATGATGAAGTTATAATCATCGATCCTGATAATAGTTTTTCGCGAGAAGATTTTGAACGATTATTGTAATTATGCTTTAACCAATATTAAGCACAATAATAGGAACTAATTAAGCGTTATATAGCCACGGACATATTTGCCCGTGGCTATCTTTATGGACCTCAAATTGTGCTGCAACACGACTTTGAGTTTCTGAAAATCTCACTGGTTGCTTATTTTGATTTCTTTCCAGAGGAGGTGTTTGGTGTGCTCCTATAGTGAGTCTTCACTTTTGTACCATCATCCTTAGTATGTGAATGCACATACACTTTCTTTTTGTCATCAGCTGTTTTTGCCATGATAAATAAGATTTATGGGATTGTAGACTATGTATGACACCTGACCAGTCATACTTTGGCCACTCACAGATTGGTGAGTACATTTCGAGCGTGTCGATATTCGGCACGCTTTTTGGCTTAGGCATACTGAATCAACTTCCACGTAACGGCCCTATTCAAATAAGGAGGCATCGTGTTGTTGACTGCAATCGGAGCGGTTGTAGTCGGATAGCCTACCACCGCCCATACACCACTTTCAGGACACTTTTGTCCGGTTCTCGCTGTTGTTCCAATTGGATATTTCATAATTTTGAAAAAGCTGATTCTCTGACTCCTTATGTCAGGGTTTTAATTTCGAATCAACACTGCAAAATTATAAAAAAGAATCCTAACAACCAAATAAAAGCGTGAAAAAAACACGGAAAATTATCATCAACGTTAACAACATTGTCTTAAACAACCTCGTATT
>CAMWQY010000305.1 GCA_947176355.1 uncultured Porphyromonadaceae bacterium | reverse complement strand
TCGCTGTCGGCCATATTTTCGATTCTTTCGATGTCTTCTTCAGTGAAATCTTTCATAGAAGACAAAGATAGTCATTTTTTTTCAATAATAAGGAATTTCAAATCGAGAATTTAGAAAAAATCTCAGTTTTTTGTAATTGTTACTTGATTCATGTCTCCTCCGTATAATTCTTTAGGAAAGGAGATAAGGCGCACGTCGAGATCGTCGACATGCACATCGAGCGCGTTCTCGTTGTAGATGCCGTAAGTCTTTCCGCGAAGCCATCCCTCTCCGTCACATGGGCGTCGGTCGTAGACTCCTTTTTGAAATGGGGTGGTCTCTACTAAATCAATACGAATGTTATCGAGCAAAATATCGTAGATTCTGCCCGGGATATCGCAACCGATGAAGATGCCGTTTTCTGATGTAGCGAAAATGTTTATAAACCGTATGTTGTGTATCGGTCCGCATGCGCCCTTTGTGGCTCCTTTCGGAAAACGCCAGCCTGCGTCTTTATGGTTGCCGACGGCTCTCGGATAAGACGTGATGTAGATCGGTTCTGATTGTCCCCACCATACTTCAGAGAATAGATGGCAGTCAAGTATTATGTTGGAGAATGTGACATTCTCTACGCTCCCTTCGTCGCGGTTCTGAATGCCGATTCCTCGGTTGGAGTCGCGGATGATACAGTTGTCAAACGTCACGTGCGAGATACGGTCCATGTTTTCCGAACCAATCTTGACTGCACAGCTGCGCGATGTCATGATGCAGTTGGTCACTGTTATATCGTAGCAGGGTCCATATTCCTCAAATTCCCGACGGTTTTTCAGACAGATGCAGTCATCCCCGCTTTCAATGTAACAATTGGAGATTCTCACCTTATGCGAATGGTCGATGTCAATGCCATCCCCATTCCTTACCTTTAGGTTGTTTAGCAGTGATATGTCAGAGATTGCCACATCGTGGCATCCTACAAGATGCACTGTCCAGTAAGCTGAATTTGCTATTGTTACATCTGATATACGCACATTTTCGCATCCGAACAGTGTCAACACGTGCGGACGCGGATCGAAAGTGGTGACTGGCTTCAACTTGTATGAATCATCAAGTTCTGCCCCCATGAAAGCCACGGCATTGCCATCTATGCGTCCTGTGCCAGAGATGGATATGTTCTTAAGATCTGTGCCGGAAATCCACATCATCCCTTCCCCTTCATTGCCGCGAAATGCCGACTCCTTATATATTGACTCGTCTGGAGAGGCGAGAAGCGTAGCATTGGGCTGAAGATGCAGGTCAATGTCCGACTTCAGATGAAGCGGACCCGAAAGATATGTGTGTCCTGCCGGGAAGAGCACTTGCCCTCCGCCCGAAGAGGAACACGCATCAATAGCCTTCTGGATAGCCACCGCATCATCAGCCTTCCCATCACCTTTGGCCCCATAATCCATCACATTCACATCTGCAGCCCATCCCGTCAAAGCCCATAATCCCATCCCCAATACATAATATCTCAAATTATTCATACCCATCTTAATACTTAATCCTCAACACTTAATGTTTAACACTCAATACTTAATACTTTCATTTCATTATTGAGCCCAGCTCAATAATGAAATGAAGACCCTCCCAAGAATTCACGCAGCAACGATGTCGGCGGTATCTGGTCGACCGGGATCGGATCGAAATATTCCAAAAATTTCAATAGTCGGTAAGCTGTCTCATATTGCTCTACATTGTGTGGCACTTGCCTTAACACCGGCTCCGCATACTCCTTCATGACTCCGAGCTCAAAGATGAGCGAAGAATTGAAAGTGGCATCCGCATTTTCCTGGAATGGGAAAATCCATTTCTCCTCTCCGCGTCTTACTGATGGCCAGCGACGGATAGTGTCGAGTGCTGACGTATGCCGGTAGCGATAGTCGCGCACTATGCGGCGGAGCAGACGATTGTCGGTAGTCGATATCCAGTTATGGTCGTCAATGGCAAGAGTTGTCAATGCCGACACATATACCTTATATATAGAAGAAGCTCCAACAGATGATATTAGTTCCGGATTCAATCCGTGGATTCCTTCTATGATAAGCACGTCTGATGGCTCCATCTTCAATGGCTTTTCCTTCTCGATCCTGCATCCAAACTCAAAACTATAAGTCGGCAGATTGACCCTCTCTCCTGCCAATAGCCTCGAAAGGTCGGAGTTGAGACGTTCAAGGTCGAGGGCATAGAGGCTTTCGTAGTCATAGTCTCCGGTCTCGTCGAGAGGTGTCTTGTCGCGGTTGACGAAATAATCGTCAAGAGAGATCATCTTCGGTGTCACCAGCGATGTCATCAGCTGCACGGCGAGTCGCTTGCACGTGGTGGTCTTTCCGGAAGAAGAGGGGCCGGCGAGAAGCACTATCTTAGCCCCACGAGCCACTATTTCATCGGCAATGTGTGCTATCTGACGTTCGTGCATAGCCTCTGCCACGTTGATCAGATCTCTCACTTTGCGTTCTCGCACCGACATATTGAGTTCGCCGACATTCCTGACCTTTATCACCTGATTGAAATGCATATAGTCGGTCAGTGCCTTGAACATTTTTCGCTGGTTTTCCGGTTCGAGTGCTTGCTCCGGATGCTTCGGATCGCGACCCATAAGAATGAATCCATCTGCATACGGATGAAGGGCAAACACCGGTGCATAGCCGGTGGAGGGTGGGAGAGCACCGTAGTAGCTGTCTGCGAGTCCGTCAAGTGTATAATATGTAGTGTAAAGTTGTCCGGTGGTCTCGAATAGCAGTACCTTGCTGAAAAGGTTCTGTTCCCTAAGCTTAGGTAGGAGATCTGAAGTCAGGCGTTCGTGGCGTTCAAACGGGAGGTCTGCATCTGCAAGAGCTTTCATCCGGCATGCAAGTGCCTGTATTTGTTCTCGAGTGATGTTGCAAGGCTCGTTGCTTCCGACGTGGAAGATACGGCAAAAATATCCTCTGAAGATGCTGTGTTCGATACGGAGCTGACTTCCGGGCATCATCTCGCTGACCGCTTTATAGAGCATGAAGCAAAGGGCTCGGATATAGACGCGGCGTCCTGTCTCTGTCCCCTCTGAAAGATATTCCACTTGCTTTGGGGCATAAATCGGGAAGCGTAGATCCTCTGTCTTGTTGTTAACTCGGCAGCATATTGGCCGGAAGGGGAGCGCGACATCTCCTGAATTTAGGATGGAAAGCGGAGACACTCCTCCTTCTGCACTCACATATCGATCTTGATTTTTGATATAAATTTCCATTGGGTGATTAGTTCTTAAGGTCTTTGATATCTTTAAGGACTTTATGGCCCTTAAGGACGTTAATGATAGATTATATCGCTGAAAAAGCCTGTAAAAAGCTCTTTTCATCCGCAAATTTAATAATTTTATTCCTAAATATGCAAAAAAATGCTGAAAAATTTGGTGGATTCAAAAAAGAGCATTAACTTTGCACTCGCAAAATAGCCAATGCTCCATCTGAGTATATGACTGTGCAAAAGGAGGCCCATTCGTCTATCGGTTAGGACGAGAGATTTTCATTCTCTAAAGAGCAGTTC
>CAMWQY010000304.1 GCA_947176355.1 uncultured Porphyromonadaceae bacterium | reverse complement strand
AACCAGCAGATTTACAGTCTGCCCCATTTGGCCACTCTGGTATTCGCCCTAAATTTCATTGTTCTTGAGCCTCTTGTCGGATTCGAACCAACGACCCCGAGATTACAAATCACGTGCTCTGGCCAACTGAGCTAAAGAGGCAATTTTGTTGATTTCAAGTTTCGAATTCAGTTTTAAAAAACCTTCATTCCCGAAACCGAGTGCAAAGTTAGTACTTTTTTTTGAAACCACCAAATTTTTCAGAAAAAAAAAGCATATAAATGACATTTTTTTCTCACACCATACTCTTTCTATAATCAGTCAAAATGATTTTAATATTGTTTTTCAACAAAATACCTAAATCACTCCACAGTGACTGACTTAGCAAGATTGCGTGGCATATCTACATCTTTTCCTTTATTTATCGCTATATAATAGGAAAGAAGCTGCAGTGGAATGCTCGTGATGATCGGTGTGAGACACTCCGGGACATCGGGCACTTCGATCACAAAGTCTGCAATGTTTTTAATTTCCTTATCCCCTTCTGTCACTATAGCAATCACGCTTCCATGGCGAGCCTTCACTTGCTGCACATTGTTGACGATCTTCTCATATAGATGATCGTTGGGAGCGATGATGACAGTCGGCATCTCAGCATCAATAAGAGCGATCGGCCCATGCTTCATCTCCGCTGCCGGATACCCCTCAGCATGAATATAGGAAATCTCTTTCAACTTCAATGCCCCTTCGAGAGCTACCGGATAACTGTATCCACGTCCTAAATAAAGGAAATTATGAGCGTATGTAAAGATCAGCGAGAGACGCTCTATCTGGTCGTTGAGCTCAAGAGTCTGCTTTACATAGTCTGGGATATTCAGTATCTCCTCCCCTATCTTGTCAAGATCTTCCTTCCGCATTGTCCCCTTAAGCCCGGCTATTGCCATGGCAATAAGAGTCAGCACCATCACCTGACCGGTGAATGCCTTAGTGGAAGCAACTCCAATCTCGGGACCAACATGAATATAAGTGCCGGAATCCGTATTACGGGGTATAGAACTACCTACCACGTTGCTTATGCCATATACGTACGCACCGGCTTCGTGTGCCATCTGGATGGCAGCCAAAGTGTCGGCAGTCTCTCCACTCTGAGACACGGCTATTACTATGTCGCGGTCGTCAAGCACGGGATTACTATAGCGGAATTCACTCGCATATTCCACCTCCACAGGGATTCTGCACATATCTTGAATCAGATATTTGCCAATCAGCGAAGCATGCCAAGAAGTGCCGCAAGCTACAATTATGATCCTCTTTGCATTCAGGAACTTTTCTTTGCTGTCTAACACACCGCTGACTATGATATTCTTTCCCCCTTCTACCACTCTGCCCCTGATGCAGTCGCGAAGAGTGACAGGCTGCTCAAAGATTTCTTTCAGCATAAAGTGTGGATAGCCACCCTTTTCAAGTTGAGAAATGGAGAATTCAAGTTTCTTCACGTCGACAGTCGTCTCCTCATCATTTAGATTAATGAGTTTAAGAGGGGAATTCTTCGACACTAAAGCAATTTCATTGTCCTTTACATAGACCACGTCTTTTGTGTATTCTACGATAGGGGTAGCGTCGGATGCAAGAAACATTTCTCCTTCTCCAATTCCTATCACAAGAGGTGAGCTCTTACGGGCTGCGATGATAGAATCGGGGTTGTTCTTTTCAATCACAGCTATGGCGTATGCCCCTACCACTTGTCTTAACGCCTCTTTTACGGCATCAAGAAGCGTGCAATTGTTGTGCGTCCTTATATATTCAATAAGCTGCACCAGAACTTCCGTGTCTGTCTCCGACTGGAATTTGCATCCGTTTTGGATCAATGCATCTTTAAGCACTTTGTAGTTCTCTATAGTGCCATTGTGCACGAGAGCAATTTCCTCATCTTCACTAAAATGAGGATGCGCATTTCTATCTGAAGGCTCTCCGTGAGTTGCCCAACGCGTATGAGCAATACCGGTTCCACCGGCTGTATCCTTATCCTTGCAATAGTCTTCAAGATTGGAAACCTTTCCACGCGATTTATACACATTCAGTTTGCCTGAAGGGCTCACCAAAGCAACACCTGCACTGTCATACCCACGGTATTCCAGACGGTGAAGTCCTTTAATCAGAATATCGTAGGCGTTTCTATCTCCTACATATCCTACTATTCCACACATATTCGTAAGTTTTAGATGTTTCAGTAATAAAAATGGAGAACACTCTCGATTGTATGATGGAATCAATTTTCTTACATAACGCAGATTCCATCCCGGATATTGTACACTTCATCAGGTATTTCCCTCATCTTGTTTTGATTGAGGCTCACCGTCGTATCTGTGTGCCACCAAATACTCCCATGCTGCATCATGGTCATTCGGGATAAGACCATCGAGTATTGCGTCCTTTACCACTTGCTTAAGCCTTGATATCTCTTGCGATGGGGGAATACCCAGCCTCTCCATGATTTCATTGCCATTGATGGGGTTTTTCCACTTCCTGTAGTCATCGGCTGCCTCAATTTCCTTCATCCTTTCCCTGAGGGCCATGAATCCGTCGAGTGCAGACTTTACCTTTATAGGATTGCGCGAAGTCAAATCTGATTCTGCGAGTATCATGAGGTCTTCCACATCTTCACCGGCATCGGTAAGGAGACGCCTTACACCTGAATCGCTGACGCCCTCCTCTCCTACTTGCTGCGGACGCATGTGCAAGCCGACGAGTTTCTGCACATATTTCATCTTCTCGTTCATCGGCAACTTCATAGCTTGGAAAATCTTCGGCACCATCCTCTCGCCAATGAAATTATGATTGTGGAAAGTCCAACCGAGATTGTTATCCCATTTCTTGGTTACAGGCTTTGCTATGTCATGAAAGAGGGCTGCCCAACGTAGCCATTCATTGTCGGAGCGCTCGGCAACGTTATCCACCACTTTCAGCGTATGAAGGAAATTATCTTTATGAGCCCTGCCTCCTACATTGTCTACACCCTTGAGGGCGTGAACTTCAGGCATTATCAGCTGAAGCAGTCCGCTCTCTTCAAGAAGCATAAATCCTATGGAGGGTTGGCGTGAACGCATTATCTTTCCCAACTCATCGTTGATCCTTTCCTTTGAAATGATTCCAATTCTTCCGGCATTACGCTTGATGCCTTCAAATGTAGAAGGAAGGATTTCAAACTCAAGTTGAGTGGCAAACCTTATGGCACGCATCATCCTCAAGGGATCATCGCTGAAAGTGACGTCAGGATCAAGAGGAGTTCTAATAATTTTTCTTTCAAGATCTGCAAGCCCATCGAAAGGATCTACTATTTCTCCAAATCTTGCGCTGTTTAAGCAAATAGCCATGGCATTTATAGTGAAGTCACGGCGTTTCTGATCGTCGTCAAGAGTGCCGTCTTCCACTATTGGCTTGCGCGAATCCCGAGTGTAGCTTTCACGTCTTGCCCCGACAAATTCCAGTTCCATATTAAGATGGCGTATTTGCGCGGTCCCAGAATTGGCATAGACAGTCAGCTTCCCTTTCTTTCCAAGCCTCTCAGCAACTGCCC
>CAMWQY010000303.1 GCA_947176355.1 uncultured Porphyromonadaceae bacterium | reverse complement strand
CGGATATCCCGGAACCCCTTCCACTGAAATAATGGAATATGTACAAGCAAATTACACTGCAAAAGAGAGAGGAATACATTCTCATTGGTCGTCAAATGAGAAAACTGCGTATGAAGAGGCGTTAGGAATGTCGTATGCCGGAAAGCGCTCGATTGTCACCATGAAACATGTTGGACTTAACGCTTCAGCAGATGCTTTCGTGAATTCGGGCATGACAGGAGCCAATGGAGGTATGCTTGTGGCAGTGGCTGACGACCCTTCTATGCATTCATCGCAAAATGAACAGGATTCACGTTTTTATGGTGATTTTGCATTCATTCCGGAGCTTGAACCATCGGATCAACAGGAGGCTTACGATATGGCAAGCTATGGTTTTAATCTTTCAGAAAAATATGAAATTCCGGTAGTCATAAGATTTGTGACAAGACTCAGCCATTCGAGAGCAACGGTAGAAGTCGATACAGAAGCTGAAAATGAAAACAGTATTCACTTTCCTAAAGATGGCAAACGATGGGTCCTAATGCCGGGAAACTCAAGAATAAGATATAAAGAGCTGATCAAGGTATATGAAGCTCTTGAAAAGGAGTCTGAAAAATCTCCTTATAATGTATATGTTCCCGGAAAAGATCATAGCCTTGGCATAATCGTCAGCGGTATTGCATACAACTATGTCAAAGAGTTATTCCCCCAAGAAATTCCATATCCGATCGTAAAGATATCCCAGTATCCGCTTCCAAAAGAAATGATAAAAAGGCTTGCTTCCGAGTGTAAGGAGCTCTTGGTGATAGAGGAAGGGCAACCTTTCATTGAGAAAAAATTGCGAGGCATAATGGATACAGGTGCCATCATTCATGGTAGACTGGATGGCTCATTAGTGCGGACAGGAGAGCTCAATCCTGACAGAGTGATGGAATGTCTAATCAAGGTTCGTCCGGAATTGTCATCAATAAAGGCAGGGGAAATCAAAGAAGCATGCGACATCACGGTAGCCAGACCTCCATCCCTTTGCAAGGGTTGTGGACACAGAGACGTATACCAAGCTCTTAACGATACTCTTGCAGGATATAAAGATGCCCGTATATTTGGAGATATTGGATGCTACACTTTAGGATATCTTGCGCCATTTAATGCACTCCATACAGTTCTTGATATGGGAGCTTCAATAACGATGGCAAAAGGTGCATCCGAGGCTGGAGTTCATCCGGCAGTAGCCATAATCGGAGACTCCACCTTCACTCATTCAGGACTGTCAGGACTGCTTGATGCAGTGAATGAAGACAGCAATATTCTTGTGATAATTTCTGATAATCTCACTACAGGCATGACTGGTGGTCAGGATTCACAAGGCACAGGCAAGATAGAGGAAATTTGTCTTGGGCTCGGCGTCGACGCTGATCATCTACATGTGATAGATTCTCTTCCTAAGAATCATGATGAGATGGTCAATCTGTTTAGGCAATCTATCGACCATAAAGGTCTTTCCGTAGTTGTGTCACGAAGAGAATGTATTCAGACAGCAAGACGACATGGAGCTCACCGAGGCCCCAAGACTACAGAATGATTTATGTGAGCATAATGAACTTATAAAATAGCTTTCAATATAATACATCGTGAAAACAGATATAATACTTGCCGGAGTGGGCGGACAGGGTATACTCAGTATTGCAACAATACTTGGAGTTGCGGCGCTTAAGGAAGGGTTGAATATCAAGCAAGCAGAAGTGCATGGAATGAGCCAAAGAGGAGGGGATGTCCAGTCTACTCTGAGGATTTCTTCATCTCCTATTTATTCAGACTTGATTCCTTCCGGAAAAGCAGATCTAATAGTAAGCCTCGAGCCAATGGAAGCCTTGCGTTATCTTCCTTCTCTTTCTCAGGAAGGATGGATAGTAACGTCTTCTGCACCTTTTATCAATATCCCCAATTATCCTGAATTTGAAGAAATTGAAAAAGAACTTAAGAAATCAGGAAATGTGATTTCCTTTAATATGGAAGAAATGGCGAAGGAAGTTGCATCTCCCCGATCAAGCAACATGGTATTGCTCGGGGCGGCTTCACATTTCATAGATATCACGACTGACAAAATTGAAGATGCGATAAAAAGTGTATTCTCTTCGAAGGGAGCTGATATAGTAGATGCAAATCTAAAAGCATTCAGAGCCGGACGAGAGAAAGCTGAGTCTTTCATAGCTAAGTAATCTAAACCATTCTATCGTTATGTTTCCATTATCACAAGATATATTGACAAGAAAAGCTTCCGAGCTTGGTATCATAGATATTTCGACAGCCACGATCAGACAGATAGTGGCGCTATCTGCTGCTCTTGAAAAGGAAGCTAATGAAAAATTTGTGCATCTTGAACTCGGCAATCCGGGACTCCCTGCCTCTTCAATCGGCGTTGAAGCTGAAATAGATGCATTAAGAGAAGGAGTTGCCAATACTTATCCGGCAATCAATGGTATTCCCGAATTAAAAAAGGCTGGAGTACGCTTCGCAAAGGCATTCATAAATGTTGATATTCCGGAGAAGGCAATAGTGCCTACCGTAGGGTCAATGCAAGCAAGCTTTACCTTACAGCTTCTCCTCAGTCAAAGACTTCCGGGAAGAGACACTATTCTTTTCTTCAATCCCGGGTTCCCTGCTCAAAGGCATCAGGCAAAGGTGCTTGGCATTGGAATCGAACAGTTTGATATTTACGAATATCGTGGAAAAGCACTGGAAGCAAAATTAGAAGAGCTCCTTTCAAAAGGGAATATCACGGGTATGCTTTTCTCAAATCCTAACAATCCTTCATGGATCAATCTCACAGAAGAGGAATTGGAAATTATTGGACGGATGGCTACAAAGTATGATGTGATCGTAATAGAGGATCTTGCTTATATGGGAATGGACTTCCGTACAGATTTCAGTCATCCTTTTGAAGCTCCCTACATACCGTCGGTCGGTAGATATACAGATAATTTCATCATATTAATTTCAGGCTCAAAAATATTCAGTTATGCCGGACAGCGAATAGCCGTGGCAGCCATGAGCAAATATGTCTATGACAGGAAGTATGAATTCTTTTCAAAATTCTATGAAATGCCAGCATTCGGCGATGCATATATCTTTGGAGTTCTCTATACTGCAAGCTCCGGGACTTCCCATGCTGCTCAATATGCACTTGCAGCCATGATGAACGCCGCTTGCGACGGTAAACTTGACTTTGTGAAGGAGACTTCGGAGTATGGCCGTAGAGCAGAAATCATTAAGAAATGCTTTACCGACAATGGATTCCATATTGTATATGATAAAGATGGTGACCGCCCTATTTCCGACGGATTCTTCTTTACAGCCGGTTTCGGAAAAATGGATGGCAAGACTCTTCAATCCGAATTGCTTAGACATGGAGTATCGTCAATTACATTATCGTCTACAGGCTCAGAGCAAGAAGGTGTGAGAATATGCGTATCGACTTTGTCAAGTGATGATGATTTTAATGTTTTAGACCAACGCTTAAATGCTTTTCAAAATGAACATTAACCCCCGCTATATGACAGCTGAAGAAGCTGTCAGACTGATTGAAAATGGAGATAATGTCTATATTCAGGG